>JAJAYG010000352.1 GCA_026786335.1 Chitinophagales bacterium
AATCAATTTCAATAAAGTAAAGCGGGCTTAAAAAACTTAAGCCCGCTTTATTAAATAAATTGTTTGGGAACGTCTAAATTTGAATATGCCGGCAGCTTCTGCAAGGCAGAATGCTTTTTTTAGAAAGTTAAAATTAAACTTAGATTCCATCAGAATAGGTTGCACTAAATTACGCAAAGCCAAAGGGAACTACTAATGCCCTTTTGCAGCATATATTTTAGTGCTGCGAACGCGTTCGTTTCAACAACCTGAAGTCAGGTGCGGCACATGACGATTCACAAAAAAATATGTTCAGCAAAATTATTCCAAGAGCATCCTTCACGCTCCATTCAAATCATTTACATTTACCCTCAACAACCAACCGCAATGCAACGCATCATTACACTAATCACATTCCTTCTTTTCCCTGCCATCCTCTTTGCACAAGAAAACCACTGCGGCTCTACCGAAATGCAGAACAAACTTTACGAAAGCAATCCACAACTCCTCATCGATCAGCAAAAGCTCGATGCATTTCTGCAAGATTGGGTTGCCACCCACCCCGCCGATTTGCGTGATGAAAGTTTGTACATAATCCCCATCGTATTCCACGTTATTCATGATTATGGAACCGAAAATATAAGCGATGCGCAAGTGCGCGATGCAGTTAGAATACTCAATGAAGATTTCAGAAAACAAAATGCTGATACCTCAAGTATTGTAAGTGCATTCAAGGATGTTGCCGGTGATGTACAGTTTGAATTTCGCCTGGCAAATAAAACACCTGCAGGCACTTGCAGCAATGGCATCGAACACATTCATTCCCTTCAAACAAACATTGGTGACGATGGCAGCAAATTAAGCGGCTGGCCACGCGGCAACTACTTTAATGTATGGATTGTAAAAAGTATGGAACCCGGTGTTGCAGGATATGCCTATTTACCAGGTTCAGTATCGGCACCTTGGTTTGCAGGTGTTGATGGTGTAATCATTCTATCGAATTACGTTGGAAGTATTGGCACCGGAAATTATGGAACAGCCCGCGCACTCACTCATGAGATTGGCCATTCTATGAATATGAATCATTGCTGGGGAAGCAACAACTCACCCGGTGTTGAATGCGGTGATGATGGCGTAAGCGATACACCCGAAACAAAAGGATGGCAAACATGTAATTTGAATGGAAGCATTTGCCATCCACCGATTATCGAGAACGTTCAGAATTTTATGGAGTATTCTTTTTGCTCAAAAATGTTTACAGAACAACAGGGAGTATTGATGCGCAACTTAATCGGCCTCGAAACTGCACAACGAAATAATTTATGGACGGCAACAAATTTAATTGCAACAGGAACCGATGATACCATCGAAACTGTTTGCACACCTTATGTAGCAATTTACAGTTCACCTAAAATGGCATGCACCGGTTCGGCAGTTACCTTTTACGATGTTTCGTGGAACGGCGATGCCGATACAAGAGCATGGGATTTTGGGGATGGAATAACTTCAACAGAAAAAGATCCTGCAATCACCTTCACCACTCCCGGATGGAAAACAGTTTCGCTCACTTTAACGAATGAAGCCGGAACAGTTTCTAAAACATTTGAAAAATATATTCTCATAAGCGATGGCGGCACCGGCCAATATCAACCTTTGTATTGGGAGAGTTTTGAAAATGAAACCACCATCACCAATGATTGGGTGGTGCAAAACATTGAAGAGAATTCTTCTAAATGGGATAGGGTAAACTTTGCAGGCCACAACACGCCATCTTCAGTTCGGCTCAATAACTTTAATAACATGAATGGCGATGTAGATAATTTAATTTCACCTTCAATCGATTTAAGTGCGGGCGGCAATACCTATCTTAATTTCTACTACAGTTGCGGTGCACATGCAACAGCACTTGCCGAAATTGCAGATCAACTCACAGTTTATTCATCTACCAACTGCGGACAAACCTGGTCGCAGCGCGCCTATTATAAAAGTGCCGATCTTGCAAATGCCGGTTATTACAACTACGAATACGTTCCCGGCAGTGCATCACCATGGAAAGCAAAATCAATATTGCTTCCTTCCTCACTCTATGTACCCAATGTGCGGTTCAAGTTTGAATACAAAACCATCGGACATGGAAACAATATTTACCTTGATGAAATAAATGTATCGGGCAATCCGGTTGGAATTCAAGATGCCTACGCATCAACCTTTACACTTGCCGTAAATCCAAATCCTGTAAATGAAACATCAGTGATCACCATCACGCAAAAAACTTCGGGGAATATAAAATTGAGTGTGGTTGATTTGGAAGGAAGAACAGTTGCAACCATCTATGATGATTTTATGAGTGAAGGAGAACACAAAATAAATCTGGGGAACAATTTATACGGAAGAACAGGAATGTTTTTTCTGGTAGCCAATGATGGTAATCGTATCTCAAGAATAAAATTGGTAGCTGAATAAAATCCATAATCAATACTGCGGGCTTTCATAAAATATGATCGAAGACGTCTCACTTCTTTTCAATAAATTTTTTCAGAGCGAAAAAGCATCTGGGTTTGTTTTAATCTTTTGCATGTTGATCTCCATCATACTTGCAAACACAGCATTTAGTGATTCATACATTTCATTCTGGAATTTGCACATTGGCAGCGATGCTAATGGCTTGCACCTCGATCATTCCATCGTGCATTGGATCAATGATGGATTAATGACGATCTTCTTTCTGCTCGTAGGTCTTGAGATTGAACGCGAACTTTATATCGGTGAATTACATCCTATAAAAAATGCAATACTACCTGTTGGAGCCGCCATTGGCGGAATGCTGATACCGGCATTAATTTATTTGAGTTTAAACATCAACACCTCAATGGCCAGTGGTTTCGGAATTCCAATGGGAACTGATATTGCTTTTGCATTGGCCATACTTTCTCTGGCAGGTAGCCGCGTTCCTGTTGCAATAAAAATTCTTTTAACTGCTATTGCAATCATTGATGATTTGGGAGCCATCCTCATCATTGCATTATTTTATGGAAATGAAATTCATCTGGTATTTCTTGCTGCATCAATAGGAATATTTGCATTGCTTCTTTTGCTAAACAGAATGAATGTGAATACACTGTGGCTCTATTTAATTCCGGGAATAGTGATGTGGTACTGCATGATGGAATCAGGAATTCATCCAACAATTGCAGGTGTGCTTTTGGCATTTGCAATTCCATTCAGAGATGGTTCTGCTAAATCACCTTCCTACATTCTGCAGCATTTTCTTCATCGCCCTGTGGCATTTATAGTGCTTCCACTTTTTGTTTTGGCAAACACTGCCATACCAATCAAAACAGAATTTCTGAATTCGCTCACCGGGTCACATGCAATTGGAATTGGCCTTGGATTATTTTTTGGAAAACCGATGGGCATTTTAATTGCCTGCTGGCTTTTGTTTAAAATGAAAATTGTTTCGATGCCTGCAAACGTAAAGTGGAATCACTTGCTCGGTATGGGTTGCATGGCAGGCATTGGTTTCACCATGTCAATCTTTATTACTAAACTTGCTTTTGATGATGAGGTACACATTCAATCTTCGAAGATGATGATATTGATTGCATCTCTTTGCGCAGGTTTGGTTGGATATTTAATTTTGGGAATGAAGAAGCGAAGCAATCAAAATTAAAATTCAAAACACAAAATTCAAAACTCAATACTTTTTCGTTATCGAATATCTCTCACCAACATCTCAATACTTTTCTTTCCGTTCCATTCATTTTCTTCAAGCGTATAACATACATCGAATGGTTCTCCGCTTTGAACTTTTGCAAATTTGTCTCCCATGCCAAAAGCAATTCCGTTCAATTGCTTCTCCTCTTTCTTAACCGAAAGTTTAAGATGATCATTGCCAACTACTTTACTCCACTTAGTATCTACTACACCATAAGTTGCAAACACCGGTTTCATATTCAATGGCCCAAATGGTGCAAACTGATTTAAGATGTTGTAAAATTTTGGTGTTACATCAACCGGATCAATCACAGCATTTATTTCAATTTCTGGAGTAAGCATTTTCTCGGTGATGGTTGATGCAACTACTTGTTCAAACTTAATTTTAAATGCTTCAAGGTTTTCAGGTTTCAAAGAAAGACCTGCCGCATACATGTGTCCGCCAAATTGTTCTAACAAATCACTGCAAGAATTAATTGCTTCATACACATCGAACCCTGCAACCGATCTCGCCGAACCTCCAATCATTCCATTTGATTCTGTTAGAATTATTGTTGGCCTATACCAGGTTTCAATTAAACGCGATGCAACAATACCAATTACACCTTTGTGCCATTCTGATTTATAG
>JAJAYG010000353.1 GCA_026786335.1 Chitinophagales bacterium
CGCTGGTTTTTTTCATCTACGTGGTTAGTGCAATTAATTCAACTACCGATTCTGCTTTTTTGAATGATCGCATAAGAATGAAACTTCCGTTTCTATTTCTTCCGTTTGCTTTTTCGGTTTTTGCCAACAATATTTCTGCCTTGCAATACCGGCTGCTTATTTTTTTATTTATGATTCTCAGTTTTGTTACTGCAATATTTATAACCTTCGATTTTTATAGTGATTACATTGATATTGTTAATAGCTACAACCATGGGCACACGGTTGAAACGCCGTTCAGCCATGTGCGCTATTCTTTGATGATTGCTTTTAGTATCATTTGCGGAGCCTATTTATTTTTTAAACGGTTTTTCCTTTTTTATCATTGGGAACGCTGGTTAATCTTAGCTGCAACATTATTCCTTATTTTTTTTCAGCACCTGCTTGCAATTCGAAGCGGCATTCTCGCGCTTTACTTGTGCGCAGGATGGTTTCTGCTCGATCAAGGCTTTAGAAAGAAAAATCTTAAAGCGAGTCTGCTAATTGGTTTTATACTGTTGCTTGCGCCGTTAGCAGCGTATCTGTTATTGCCTTCAGTTCAAATGAAAGTCAATTACATGAGAGTTGATTTAAAAGAACTTCTTGTGAAAGGAAATGCCAGCTATTCTGATGGCGGAAGAATTCTTTCCATTCAAAAAGGGCTTGAGATTCTTAAGGAGCATCCTTTTACCGGTTCGGGGATCGGGGATTTGCAAACAGAGATGAAAGTCAAACTTGAAAATTCAACTGAAAACCCTAACGATGTTTTGCTGCCACACAATCAATTTGTTTTTATAGCTGCAGGAACAGGAATTTTTGGTTTACTGGTATTTATTGCTGCTGTGTTTCTCCCGCTGTTCAGTAAAAAACATCTTCGCAATCCTTTATTTGTTTGCTTCAACATTATTTTAATTTCTTCCTTCCTAACCGAACCAACAATTGAAGAACAGATAGGAACCTCATTTTACCTTATGTTTTTATTGTTGATTTATGTGTTCGTTCTGTTTAATGATGATGAAGGATCATTATAATAATTACAAGAATAGATTCGAGCGATTAGTTTTTAACTTTTTCATACACATCAACATACAATGTTGCCAAATCACTTTTTTGATATTGTGGCAAATTTACAGGCACTTCACTTTTAAGTTGTAAATAATATTGGTGATCGGTTGCTTTGTAGTCAAAACTAATTCCTGCATCACGCATAAAATAATTATACAACGACCATTGTGTTTTATCGAATGAAGTCCCTACAATAATGTTAGCACCTAATTTCTCTTTAAGCAGATAAACATCATGCAATTGATCATTATCGCGGTTAATATTTCCTGCTTCAAATACACTTAGAAAAATTCCGGCCGCTAATAGCAGCCATGCAACAACCTGCATTGCTAAATATTTTTTAACGTTGCTGCTCAATTTCTCCATCGCAAGTTTGATGGAAGGCGCTGCAATTATTGCCAATGCAAATGCAAAGAATGGCATTGAAGTTACGAGGTAAAAGCCGCGTTGTTCAAATGTTACCATTAAAGGAAGTGATGCGGTTAAAGCAATCATGAAAAAAAACAGGGCCATACTCTTTTCTTCCTTCCCTAGATTTTTATAAAAACTTTTTCTCTGTATCAGCAAAATAATTATTAAACATAGCAACGCAGGAATACATAACTCAACAATCAATCGGTATAAAAGCCACAGCCTGTTGTTTGTTGTTGAATTAATTGTTTTGGGAAATCCCTGAAACCGTGAAGCAAAATATTCGTTATAACTTTTTGATGCTTCGGGAATTTGGAGCAGCAAAAAATAAATGAAACCGATTGATGCAAGGAGCACAACTGAAGTGATCATCATTTTTTTAAATGAGATTCTTTGTGTGCTCAGCCAATAACAAAAAGGAGCGGCAAGCGGAAACAATCCCTGAAAACCTTTGGTAAAACTTGCACAAAACAAAAACAACACAGCCAAAATAAAAGTTAGTCTTGTTTTTTTGTTTTTCAAAAACTGAATAATAAAAATAACACTAAGCCAATCAAAAATTACCATGGTATTTTCTATCATATTATTTCTAAGCCCCCACGGAACAGTTGGAATTAAAAGCCAGAGCAATTGCGGCAACCAGGCTATTTTTTTTATTGCTTCATCGGTATTTATTTGTTTCCATGCATAAGCAATCAGGAGTAACATAACCACACCGGCAAGAGCCGAATAAATTCTTTCGGGGTAAATAGAATCACCCATGTGATAGAAGAAAAAACTTTGCAGCCAGATCATTAAAGGTGGTTGCTCATGAAAATGTTCAAATAGTGTTTTGCTGAATTGCGGATGCCACCAAGTACCAATACCATCTGATAAATTTTTTGCAACGCTTGCATAAAATAGTCCGTCGCCAAACATGCCGTTGTGTGCAAGCGGCCTAATTACAAGCAGTGTGAATAAGCCGGCAACAATTATGTTACAAAGGGAATTTAATTTATTCAACTGGGGGTTTATAAGTTTTCGTGAAAGTAAACCAAAACATTTTTCAGTTTTGCCCTTAAATCTCAAAAGCACACTTGCATTATACATCCTCACCCCCGGCCCCTCTCCAAAAAAGGAGAGGGGTGGCTGGCGCATCAAGAGCCGAAATAGTTTTATTAAAGTTGTGTGAAATAAAATTTCGTGTAGGTTTGATGCTCTCAAATGCTCTCAGCAACCATCATCACTTTTAATGAAGAGAAAAACATCGGCAGATGTATTGATTCTCTTAATGGTGTTGCCGATGAAATTATTGTGGTCGATTCTTTCTCTGCTGATGCAACAGAAAAAATCTGCAACAGTAAAAATGTTCGTTTCATTCAACACAAATTTGATGGGCATATTCAGCAGAAAAATTTTGCAATGGAACAGGCAACACATCCCATGGTTTTATCACTTGATGCTGATGAATGCTTAAGTAATGAATTGAAAAAAAGTTTACTGCGTATAAAACAACAACCGGAATTTGATGGTTATTTCATGAACCGTAAAAATAATTTCTGCGGTAAATGGATTCGGCACTGCGGCTGGTACCCCGATCGCAAACTGAGGTTATGGAAAAAAGAAATAGGGAGTTGGGGCGGAATGAATCCGCACGATAAAGTGGTGATGAATGAAGGAACAACTACTGTGTTTCTGAAAGGCGATCTGCTTCATTACACTGCAACTTCGGTTGAGCAATTTAAATTGCAGCAAGAAAGGTTTGCGGCCATTGCAGCAAAAGAAATTTATGAGAAGGGAAAAAAATCAAATCTAATTTTAAATGTTTTGCGTGCTTCGCTGATGTTTGTAAGAAAATATTTTTTTCAACTCGGATTTTTAGATGGCTATTATGGATGGGTGATTTGCAGTGAAGGGGCTAAATATACTTTTAGGAAATATATGAAATCGAAGACGTTACTAAATGATAACACAGGAAGAAAAAAGTGAAGTTGCACGTACATTATTTTCATGAGAAGAAACAAAAATGCACAAACTCATGTGCATTACTTCAAAAATTTATTTGCAATCTTATTGTTGAGGAATCTATTTTTGATTCATGTTCATATTGAAAATGTTCAAGCACTCTCATAGTATTCTCGGCGGAAAGTATTAC
>JAJAYG010000354.1 GCA_026786335.1 Chitinophagales bacterium
ACATCAAACACCACGATCTTGTTATGCTTTACTTTTTTAACTGCTTTAATTTCTTTTCCATCAACAAAAACTTTGGCGACGGAGAAAGGCAGGCCATAAATTTTGATGCGGTAGTTTTGATAGCGAGGTGTAAACATTCCTTCAATACTCTGCAATATCAATAAGCTTTTTTCAGTTCCAAGTGTTTCAAATTTTTTCTCCGAATAAATTTCCTGCTCATAGCCGAAGGTATCGCCATTGTCTTCAAACAAAAAGGAATTTACATGGTAAGGGGCAAAATAAACATTGAGCAACATCACATCAATTTCATGTTCATCAACATATTGCATTACGGGTGCTTCGGGAATTACAGCTCCTGCTTTTACAAAAATCGGCATTGATTCCAGAGGTGAATCTATGTAGTGAGTTTGATTGCCCTGGTACACTTGAAAATTCCAGAAGTTATACCACAACCCTTTTGGTAAATAAACTTCGCGTGAAGTTGCTCCATATTCTAAAATTGGTGCTACCAATAATTTATCTCCGAAAACAAATTGATCATCGCGCGAAAAATTTTCTGTTACCTCTTGCTCCATCATTGCTATTGAGCGAAGCATTGGAAAATTGTAGCGGCTGTTTTCCCAAAAAACAGAGTAGATGTACGGAATTAGTTTATACCTGAGTTCAATAAATATTTTTACAATCTCTTCATATTTTTTTCCAAAAGTCCATGGTTCACGTTCTCTTGTATCGCCTGCACTGTGCACCCGCATAAATGGTGAGAAGACACCAAACTGAATCCATCTTGTGTAAAGTTCACCATCGGGTTCGCCGGTAAATCCTCCAATATCAGACCCTGCAAATGAAACACCCGACATGCTTAACCGTTGCATCATTTGCACAGCTAATTTTAAATGATCCCATGTTGCATGGTTATCGCCGGTCCAAGTTGATGAATAGCGTTGCATGCCTGCATAACCCGAACGTGTAATGGTGAATGGTCTTTTATTCTTCATCAGTTTTTTTAATCCATCATAAGTTGCACGCACCATTTGCATTCCATAAACATTGTGCGCTTTGCGATGCGAACCGCGATAGCCATCATAGTTATGGCGGACATCTAATGGAAATGTTCCAAGGCCAAAAACTGCTGGCTCATTCATATCAGTCCAAATACCTGCAACACCTTGCGCAACTAATTCCTTAAATAATGTGCCCCACCATTCGCGAACTTTCGGATTGGTAAAATCGGGAAACTGACAGCGGCCGGGCCAAACATTTCCTTCCATAAAATAATCATCACTTCTTCGGCAGAAATATTTCTGTTCTTTTCCTTCTTTAAAAACCCAATAGTTATCATCCATTTTTATTCCGGGGTCAATAATGGCAACCACTTTAAAGCCGGTTTGCATTAAATCATCAATCAATTTTTTGGGGTTCGGAAAATATTTTTTGTTCCATGTAAAACACCGGTAGCCATCCATGTAATCTATATCGAAGTGAATTACATCGCAGGGTACTTTTTTATCGCGAAATGTTTTGGTAAGTTCTTTAACTTTCTTCTCGGGAAAATATCCCCACCGCGACATTTGAAAACCTAAAGCCCATTTGGGTGGCATTGGATGTGAGCCGGTGAGTTCGCAATAACGCTTTACTACATCCATCATGTGCGGACCGTGAATGTAGTAGTACTGCATCTCGCCGCCATCGGCCCAAAAACTTATTTGATGATTACTTTCTTTCCCAAAATCAAAAAAAGTTTTGAAAGTATTGTCAAAAAATATTCCGTAACTTTTGTTGCTATGAATACCGATGTAAAAAGGAATATTTTTATAGAGCGGGTCTGTTTCTCTATGAAAATTGTAAGCATCGGTTCCCCATGTTTGAACACGCTTGCCGAGCAAATCAAGATCCATTGGCTTATCGCCCAAACCAAAAAAATGTTCACCCGGCTGATATTTTTTTGTTGCATAAACATAATAACCGCCAAATTCTGAATGCTCTTCCCAATGCATTGGAGCATGATCTTCATTGATCACATTCTCATCTAAATCAACAAAAGCAATTCTGAAATCTGATTTATATATTCGGCAGGAAACTGTGTTGGTTGAAACTGAATAATATTCTTCGGCTGTTGTTGCATCAATTCTGGTTACATGCATTGGCTTATCTGCAAGCGCATAACTGAACTCATCAAGAAACTGCGACAGCGGTGCTACACGTACCCTTATAATTTCATCGCTCACAACCTTTACCTCCACTTCACTCACGCCATCTGAAAAATAAAACCTGTTCCCTTTAGAAATCATTTGTTTTACCTCTCTCAAATATTGTTTTGTAATTGGTTCAAGAACATTCAGTGGAACATCAGTATGTTGAATTTCATCAACAAAATTCAGGTCTTCATTTTCAATAATGATCTCGATCTGGTTCTCTTTAAAACTTTCTTCTGTTCTTATTATTTCATCTGGGTGCATAGGGTTCAATGATAAAACATTTTTCAAAAATCCTAACGAATAAATGTGACAAAGTTTTTAACGGAACTTTCTTCTCTTCTCTGTTTTCAATTAACCCTTCTTTAACGCTTATTTGCGGCTACCAATCAACCGGAGTAACAATTAGTTGTATTTTTGTGACAATAAATTTTCACTGAAACAATCATTCTCCATATTACTAAGTACACTGCTGCTGATTGCTACAGTAGGTTTTACATTCAATGTGCAAACCTGCTTGATGAGCAATCAATCAAAGATCACTTTGCAAGCTTCTAATGATTGTTGCGCAAGCAATACAATGCCTGATGGTTGTTGCAAAAATGAATCGCGTACAATTAAGCTCGCGGTTGACTTCAGAGCTACTTCAGTTTCTCAACTTCCTTCACTCACCCAACATTTTGTTTCAATCCTTTTTGGGGAATCAGAAAATTTATTTGCGGGTAATCATAACGCCGCTGCATTAAATGTTTGTAATCCTCATGGTCCGCCGGGTTCACCGCCTCAAGGATATTATATTCTGTTTCGCACTATCCTCATTTGATCTTCTTCTTTAGCAATGTGATTTTTCTTAAAGAATTTTCACAAAGTTGAACACTCCGCACTTTAATTAAGCGCTGATTTCTGTTGAGTTCAACAATTTTATTGCAATTATCAATGCTTATTTTTTTATTCAGCAAGAATGAAAAAAATTAGTTAGGAAAACAAATCATCATGATAGAAAAAATTATTTCACTCGCATTGCGAAACAGAATGATCGTTCTGTTGTGTGCGGGATTATTGCTTGTCTTCGGCTTTTTTGCAATACAGAAAAACCCGATTGATGCCATCCCCGATCTATCGGAAAATCAAGTAATCGTTTTTACTGAATGGATGGGGCGAGCGCCGCAAGTAATCGAAGACCAGATCACATACCCGCTTGTTACAAACCTTCAGGGAATTCCGAAAGTGAAAAACATTCGTGCAACATCAATGTTCGG
Source organism: Chitinophagales bacterium (assembly GCA_026786335.1). Classification (GTDB taxonomy): domain Bacteria; phylum Bacteroidota; class Bacteroidia; order Chitinophagales; family UBA10324; genus JAJAYG01. The sequence continues at coordinate 3,452 of JAJAYG010000354.1, forward strand.
GATGAGTTTCGTTTACATTATTTTCAATGATGATGTAGATATCTATTGGGGCCGTTCGAGGGTTCTTGAAAGATTGAACTATGCACAGCGACTGCTTCCTGAAAATGTTACCCCAACTCTTGGCCCCGATGGAACCGGTGTAGGTCACGTACTCTGGTACACACTTGATGCAAAAGGAATTGATTTAGGTGAGCAGCGTGCACTGCAGGATTGGTACATAAAGTTTGCATTGCAAACAGTACCGGGTGTGAGTGAAGTTGCTTCCTTCGGTGGTTTCGAAAAGCAATACCAAATTACGATTGACCCCAATAAACTTCAATACTACCACATCATGCTCGGTGATGTTTTGAAAGCAGTGGCGTTAAATAACAATGATGTTGGAGGAAGAAAATTTGAGATAAATGATATGAGTTTTATTATTCGCGGTTTAGGATATGTAAAAAATATTCGTGATGTAGAAAATATTCCAATCGGTAGTGATCAATCAATTTCAATAAAAATAAAAGATGTTGCAACTGTGCAAATGGGAGGCGATTTGCGGCTCGGAATTTTTGACGAAAATGGTGAAGGAGAAGCAGTAGGCGGAATTGTGGTGATGCGTTACAATGAGAATGCCGATAAGGTGATACGCGATGTAAAAGCTAAAATGCTTGAGGTAGAAAAAGGATTGCCTGCCGGAGTAACATTCAAATTCGCATACGACAGAAGTACTTTGATTGAGGCGGCAATCGGCTCAGTTAAAAAAACTTTGATAGAAGTAATGATCATTGTTTGTGCAGTCGTTTTACTTTTTCTTTTCAACTGGCGCAGTGCTTTTAGCATCATTATTCAAATACCAATAACAGTTGCAGCAAGTTTTATTCTGCTCAATGCATTCGGCTTTTCATCCAACATAATGTCACTCACCGGAATTGCTCTTGCCATTGGTGTAATCGTTGACAATGGAATTATTATGGTCGAGAATTCTTACCGGCATCTTGCAGAACATTCGCAGGGAAATAAAATTGACAATGAAACACGATTGCAAATTATTGAGCGCGCATGCAAACAGGTATCGCGGGGGGTATTTTTTTCTACGCTCATTATTGTGATTTCATTTCTGCCTGTATTTCTTCTTACGGGGCAGGAAGGAAAACTTTTTCATCCGCTTGCTTACACAAAAACTTTCATACTGGCTATTGATGCAATTTTAGTAATCACACTTGCACCGGTTTTAATTTCATATTTTTTGAAAGGGAAATTTAAACCCGAGAGCAAAAATCCAATTACACGAACGCTGGAAAAAGTTTACACTCCTATTATTGAGTGGTGTATGACGTGGAGAAAAACCACCATCGGCATCAACCTGATTGCCTTACTTATTTCCATTCCAATTATTATGAAAATGGGAACTGAATTTATGCCGCCGCTTGATGAAGGCGCTATTCTTTTTATGCCGGTAACATTACCCGATGTTTCGAATGCAGAAGTAAAAAGAATTCTGCAGGTGCAGGATAAAATAATCAAATCAATTCCTGAAGTAAAAAATGTTTTAGGCAAAGCCGGCAGAGCAAATACGGCAACCGATAACTCCCCCATCAGCATGATTGAAACAATCATTGAACTGAAACCAAAACAGGAATGGAGAGCAGGAATTTCAAAAGATGACATCATCAATGAATTGAATTCTAAAATTCAAATTCCCGGAGTAATCAATGGATTTACACAGCCCATCATCAATCGCATCAACATGCTTTCAACAGGAATTAGAACTGATGTGGGCGTAAAAGTTTTCGGTCAAAACCTCGACTCCATTCAAGTGCTTGCGCAAAAAATTAAAACAGCATTAGAAGGAACTGAAGGTATAAAAGATATCTATGTTGATCCCATCACCGGCGGAAAATATCTCGATATCAAAATCAATAAAGATGAAATTGGTCGATACGGTTTAAGTGTTGATGATGTAAACATGGTGATTGAATCGGCACTCGGTGGAACTAAACTCACCACCACCATTGAAGGCCGCCAGCGCTTTAGTGTGAATGCACGCTTCGCACAAGATTATCGCAGCAGCATTGACGACATCAAACGATTACAAATTCAAACACCAAAATATGGTGCTATACCGCTTTCATCCATTGCCGAAATAAATCTTACTGAGGGACCAGCCATGATCAACTCAGAAAATGCACTGCTGCGCGGAACAGTTTTGTTTAATGTGCGTGATCGCGATATGGGCAGCACGGTTAAAGAAGCACAAGCAAAACTGAATTCGATGATGCAGAAAATGCCGAAAGGATATTTTATTGAATGGAGCGGGCAATGGGAAAATGAAATTCGTGCCACACAAACTTTGAAAATGATTTTGCCTCTGGTTCTGCTGTTGATTTTTCTTTTACTCTACTTCGCCTTCAAATCAATTCGCGAAGCATTCTTTCAACTCATCACACTTCCGTTTGCACTCATCGGTGGGGTGTTCATGATTTATTTCTACCAGGTAAATCTTTCTGTTGCTGTAGCGGTAGGTTTTATTGCGCTGTTTGGTATTGCTGTTGAAACCGGAATTGTAATGGTAATTTATTTGAATGATGCCATGCAACAACTGGTTGCAGCAAAAGGAAATTCTCGAGACACCATTTCAAAAGCCGATCTGCGTGAATATGTAATACATGGTGCTGCAAAAAGATTACGCCCGAAGTTGATGACTGTTTCTGTTGCACTCTTCGGTTTAATTCCTGTACTGTGGTCACATGGTGTTGGCAGTGATGTAATGAAACCAATTGTGTTGCCCATGATTGGCGGTGTAATCACCTCCTCCACTTTTATACTTCTGGTAACTCCTCTTATCTTTTTAATGATCAAAGAATATGAACTCAAAAAATTTGGAAAAATCGATGTGCCTGAAATCAAACATTAAACTTCTGCTCACAATCGCTATTGCGATTATGAGTTCACATGTGCAAGCGCAAACACTTTCGCTGCAAAATGTTTTAGATGCAGTGGAACAAAATAATCCACTGCTTGCATCTTACCGATTCAAGATTGAATCGGCAAATACCCTTGCCTCCGGTGCAAGGTCATGGATGCCTCCTAAAGCAGGCATTGGACCTTACGCAGTTCCCTATGACCTTGCGGCGAATGAGGGTTCTGTTTTATTTTTTTTGGAACAGGATATTCCTAATCCGGGAAAGTTAAAAGCGAAACAAAATTATTTATCATCTCTTTCTGCAATTGACAGCAGTGAAAGATCTTCAGTAAAAAATGAATTGTTTACCGAGGCAAAGAATGCTTTTACCGATCGGTTTATTGCTGAGAAGAAATTAATAGTAATTAATGAGCAAATTGATCTTCTGAATCTGATGATTAAAACTTCAATTGTTGAATACACTTACAATCAAAGTGATCTTCCTACAATTTACAAAGCACAGGCGCGTGCATCAACACTTGAAGCAATGCGCACACATGAAAGCAGTGCTGTTAAGGAAGCAACAGTAAAATTGAATTCACTCATGAATCTTTATTCTTCAAATGAATTCATGATTGACAGCGTGCTTCCTTTCCATGATTACAAACTTGCTGATCTCGATACTTCAATCTTATTTCTTACAATGAACAATAGCGACATTTCCAAAATCAATCACCGCATTAATTCTCTCCAACTCAACAATGCTTTTACGCTATCATCATCAAAACCCGATTTTAATATTCGGTATGAGCATTACGATATGTTTGGCACCACCAATACTTTTTCGCTCGTGGGTGCTGTAACAATTCCAATTGCACCATGGGCATCCAAAGGTTATAAAAGCCAGGCAGCTTCAACAGCAAAGGAAATAGATGCAATGAATTATGAAAAGAAAAACAGCATTAACGTAGCACGTTCAAAAATTGAGCAAACGCTTTTACACACCATTTCTGAATACCAGGAAGTAAAACATTATTCTCAGCAAGTAATTCC
>JAJAYG010000355.1 GCA_026786335.1 Chitinophagales bacterium
CGGTAAAGCAGCAGTGGCTTTTACCATTATGCCTGTTTCGATGGATGAATTGATGGCCGTTTCAGATGCCGGTGAAGTAATGCCACCCAAGTCAACCTGGTTTGAGCCAAAGTTGTTGAGTGGACTGGTGGTTTTTAGAATGGAGTTCTGAAATCTTTCTGTACGATTGCTTACAATTCAATTCCAATATTTTATTTAGTGCTCAAACTTTTACAAATGAGTTTACTTAAAGAAGAAATAAAAGGGTTGATTGATCATGAAGAAAATATTGATCGGCTTGAAGCAGTTAAAATTATTTTGAAAGAAGAATATCTGGAACCTAAGATGAAAGAGTGGATGACTGAACGCGCGCTTAAAGCAAATGATGACATCGCCAATGAAAGAGTAATTAAGCAAGAGGATGTATATGACAGCATAAAGAGCAAGTTTATTTTGTGAAATTATTTTTCACAAAACAAGCTGAAGAAAGCTTGAACGGCATAATTGAATTTCTCTCACTACAAGTTCAGCACTTCAGTTGCAAAAAATAATTGAATCAATTAAGGAAAAAGCAGATCTCATTAAATCAACGCCCTATTCAGGTCAAAAAGAAATCTATCTTGAACATCTGCGTCAAGATCATAGGAGAATTGTGGTTGGTAATTATAAAATCATTTATCTCGTAGAAAAAGATTCGATAATTATTACTGATATTTTTGATGCACGACAGTCACCTGAAAAAATGAAAGTTTAGAATTAATAAATGAAATTCCCATTCATCATCATCATTAAATCCCTTCATGTTCGCGGCATGGCTTTGTTTCCTTTCATCATTTACAGAGAGAAAAAATTTGCTCATGATGCGGTGATTATGAATCACGAACTCATTCACCATCGCCAGCAAATTGAATTGCTCATTATTCCTTTCTACATCCTTTACCTGTTGAATTATTTGATCAATCGCTTCAGATATAGAAATCATCACGATGCTTATACAAATATTATTTTCGAGCGCGAAGCATATTCAAATGATGGTGATGGTGGTTATTTGAAAAGAAGAAAATGGTTTTCATTCCTTAAATATCTTTGAACCAAATCATTTTTAACTCCCATCACAATCCATGTTTTTATTTTTGAATTCAAGTCCACGTAATTTCGCTTTATCTTCTTCGTTCTGAAAAAATTATTCTAAAAATTAATTTCACAATTGAAATCAAGGAAACCGTTAAATATTCGTATTATCATTTGTATAATGCTGCTCTCTTCGCAACATTTGTTCTCTCAAAATTCTCTTCCGCAAATTTTGGTTACCGGAACTGCTATTGATTCCATTTCGAAACGAACAGTGAGCGGTGTGCAGATTGTAAACATGAAAACGCTGCAACGTTTTTACAGTGATGAAAACGGCATCTTCTTTTTCCAGTGCACTATTAAAGACACGCTGTATGTTACTTCGCAGGGCTATTCACCATTTGCATTGTGCTTTAAAGATTCGGCTCGCAAAAATTCTTTTACCATCACCATCAAACTAAAAAGAATCAATGTTGATTTACCCGAAGTGGTGATTGGTTCCAAAAGAAGTTTTGCCGAGATTAATAAAGATGCGCAGAAACTCGGCTACAATAAATATGATTACATGGTGCATGGGCTTGGAAATATTATGCAATCTCCTTTTACTTACATCTATGAATTGCTGAGCAAACATGCAAGAGATGAACGCGCTTATGCAGAGTTGATGAACTACAGCAAAAAACAAATGCTGCTGAAAGAACTGATCAATAAATACAATGAGATGGAGTTGCTGAACATTGGTGCCGAAAATGTAGAGCGATTTATTGACTATGCAAACATTTCAGATGTAATGCTCAAGAACACTTCTGAATATGATTTTATCAGGTATCTGCAATACAAAGAAGTACAATTTATAAGAAATGATCACCGGCCGCTGCCACCCGAAACTCATTGATAAAATAGTAACCCTCACCTCACCACCACCACCTTCCCACTATACATCTCTCCTGCTGCTGTTTGCACCGCATAAAAATAAATACCCGCAGCAAGCGAACTCACTGCTAAATTGTTTTGGTAATTAGCTGTAGAAAACGCTAACTGCCCGATTGCATTGTAAAGTTTTACGGTGGTGTTTTCTTGGAGGTGGATGAATTGCCAATTGACATCGCTGTTTGCTGAGAGCATTGATGGAATTATAAGCGGCTCTAAAGGTTTGCCAATGTTACCAAATGCATTCTCATGTTGCAAAAATGGGTGATTGCTTAGGGTGTCTTTTACTTCGTAGAGGGCAACATCATCAATGTAGTAGTAAGCAGAATACCATTCATTAGGGACATAGTAAAAAGTATCAATTGGAGTATGAGCATCATCATTGAAATTTCCAATGGTTATAAACCGTTCTCCTCCCTGTGCTGTGAAGGTGCCTGAAACTTTCATCCAATGGAGTGTATCGCTTAAAAAGCTATCCGGTGCATGTTGAATTTGTGGAGTTAAGTTTAATACATGATAGGTCGTATCCCCACTAATGCTGTCATTTGAAAAAGAAATACCTAAGGAACCAATTGAAGCAGATGAAGAATTTGCAAGCACACAATAAAATTCAAGATAATAAATCTGTTCTCGATTCAAGGGTAATATGAGTGGGCAACTAATATAATCACGACCATTGACGGTTGAATAGCGACATATTATACCTGCATAACCATTACCACTCCTCGGATACTGATACCCGTAAAAATTACTAGGTACTCCCTCTCCTAGTTCAGGCGGAATAAGTGAGTCACAGACATTATAATAGTCAGGGGTGTTACCTGTAGGGTTATACCAAGGTAATGCTTTGTTTATTTCATATGTTAAATTTTGATAGGTTGGGCACTCAGTGTAATATTCGAAGTCGCCATTGGGCACCAAATTTATTTGTGCAATAACTTTTGATTGAAGGCACAAGGTAAAAAGCAATAGTAGAAATGACCTCATCATATTAATGGAACACGATCATGCGTGAATGATAATCACTCATCAATGCATCTCGCGCTCGTAATATTTCTTTATCAGTCGGTGTCTCAC
>JAJAYG010000356.1 GCA_026786335.1 Chitinophagales bacterium
CCAGAATGTCGCGATTTGTTTCCTCCACTGATAAATTCCTGCCCGAATGAACAAGTTCATTCGTACGGGCGGGCATTACCCCATTTTCATCATCAAAGATTCTGAGGTTTACAATTTTATTACTGAGCCATTCTGTATCTGCCAGTGAATCTGCATCTTCAATTCCCAATAGTACCAATAGCCCTTCTCCAATCTGAGAATGTATTTTTCCCTTAATTGAAACTGAAGATTTTTTAACTCTTTGGATAACAGCACGCATATTTTTTTAATTGGCAGATGTGATAATTCGCAAATGTGATGATTAAAAAGTGTGATGATGATTGAACTCAATAATTATCACATCTGCTGATTTGCTAATCATCACATCATTTCAGTCATAAATTTTTTCATCCGTCTTTAACTCATGCATGATTGAGAGATAATTTTGGTAGCGGCTCAAAGCTATCTCACCACTTTCAACTGCATCCTTTACTGCGCACTTAGGTTCATTGATGTGTAAGCAATTGTTGAATTTGCAATCGTGCAAATGTTTTTCCATCTCGGGAAAAAAATGACTGACTTCACTTTCTTTAAAATCCAAAATGCCGAATTCTTTTATTCCGGGAGTGTCAATAATGAAACCTCCGAAAGGCAATTCAAACATTTCGGCGAATGTGGTGGTGTGTTTTCCTTTTTCATGAAAGCCGCTTAGTTCGCCTGTGCGCAAATTAATTTCGGGAACAATGGCAATGATGAGTGTTGATTTACCTACGCCGCTGTGGCCTGCAATGAGTGTAATTTTATTCGTCATCATTTCTTTTACGTCATTCACATGAAAACTTTTTTCGGCCGAAGTAAGAACGACTTTGTAACCGCAGGCAGAATAAATTTTTTCCCACTCAGCAGCCATTCGCAATTCCTTTTCATTATACAAATCCATTTTGTTGAGCAGCACAATACAGGGAATGTGATAAGCAGTTGCAGTAACTAAAAAGCGGTCAACAAAACCTGTTGATGTTCGCGGCTGCGCAATGGTTGCCATCACAAATGCCTGATCAATGTTGCAGGCAAGAATGTGTTCTGCAGTTCTGTTGCGTGATGATTGGCGGATGATGTAATTATTTCTCGGCAACACTTCACGAATCACCGCGTCACCATCATCCCGGTCAACCATTACCAAATCGCCGATGTTTACAGGGTTCGAAGTGCGGCGTTGTATCAGTCGCATTTTTCCTTTCACTCTTGCTTCTACGGTTGTTCCGTCTTCCAACCTCACATTGTACCAACTGCCTGTAGATTTAGTTACCCTGCCTTTCATTTGATTTTTTTAGAATGCACTTATGCAAATTCCGATTTGTGAATTGCATCTGACATTTGAAAAATTATTTCAGGATTTTTTTCTGCTGCTGTTCCTATCACAATAATATCGGCGCCCGATTTACAAAGTGCCAATGCCTTTTCGGGTGAAGAAATTCCACCACCGACAATAATGGGTACATCAACATTTTCAGCAACTCTGTGCACCATGTTTTCACTCACACAATTATTTGCGCCGCTACCCGCTTCGAGATAAATTAATTTTAATCCAAGCATTTCACCAGCCATTGCTGTGCTCATTGCAATATCATCTTTGTGATAAGGGATGGGAAATGTGTTGCTGATGTAAGAAACAGTAGTTGCATTTCCACCATCAACTAAAATGTAACCGGTTGAAATTATTTCCAATTCACTCTCGCGCAGTGCTGCTGCTGCAATCACTTGCTGGCCAATTAACAAATCAGGATTTCTTCCGCTAATAAGCGAGAGTAATAAAATTCCATCGGCATTGGAATGAATTTGTGACGGGCTGCCCGGAAAAATAATCACCGGTACTTCGCAGTAACTTTTAATTACATCGCAACATTCTGCAATGCTGTCGTTGATGAGTAAACTGCCGCCAATAAAAAAATAATCAACACCTGCTTTTACAGAAATGTCAATTGTTTTAATGAGTGATTCGGGCGTTACTTTATCGGGGTCGATTAGTACAACAAATTTTTTCTGCTTGTTTGCTTTGGCTGCAAGCAGGCGATGGTAGATATTTTTTTTCATGGGCGGGAAAAATGATTTGTCAAACGTAAATGAATTATTGACAAAGTCAAACTTACCGCGCAACTTTCTTTTCCAAAGTATAAAATGAATTTATGAAGATTTAATAAACCTTTTTACCTCCTATAAAAGTTGACTGAACTTTTATGATCGACAGTGCTGATGAAATTGTTTCAAACGGGTTTTTATCAAGCACAATAAAGTCAGCAAATTTTCCTGTCTCAATACTTCCTCGATTATTTTCATCACCATTTGCAATCGCACTGCCCATGGTGTAAGCAAACAATGCTTCTTCAACTGAAATTTTTTCAGTGGCAGCAATTACATTTCCTGCAATATCTTTTCTTTCAACAGCAGATTGAATGCAAAGCATGGGATTAAAATCTTTTACCACCGGCGCATCGGTTGAGAGCGAAAGATTGATTCCATAATTCAAAATTGTTTTGCATGGGTAAACATAACTCAGATAGGCATCGTCTAATGATTCAATAAAATTTTTACCGAGTTCGTAGAGAAAAATTGGTTGCATTACTGCGCTCACATTCATGCGCTTCATGTCTTCCAAATTTTTTTGCGAAGGAAGGCCAACGTGTTCGAGGCGATGAGGCACCACCCCGGCCCTCCTCAAAGATGAGGGAGTTGCTGACGCATTTATTCCTTCGTATACTTTTAGAACAAGGTTAAGCGCTGCATCACCGATTGCATGTGTAGCTATTTTGAAACCTGCTTGTTGTGCTTCTAAGGCAAGTTGGAAAAACAAATTTTCTTCGAGTCGCAATACTCCATAATCATTTGAATTTTTGTAAGGCCTTTTCAGCGCTGCAGTTTTTCCGCTTAAGCCACCATCAGCAAAAAACTTTACGGTATTTACATTTAAAAAATCAGAGTTAAATAATTTTGGAAGAGGAAGTGCTTTGGTTGCACCATCGGGCAATCGAATGGGAATCGCATTCACTCTCACTTTTAATTCATCATTTTTTTCCATTGAATAATAAACCTCGAGTAAGTCGGGCATTACAGCGGGATCGGTTGCTGAAGTAATTCCAAGTTTAAGAAATTCTTTTTGCGCTGCATTGATCATCACTTTGTATTGATCAGCATTGTATGCCTGAATTTTATTCATCACCAATCCCAACGCCGTTTCTGTGAAGTGACCTTTCAGCTCACCACTTTCAAATTTTTTTATTTCTCCACCTGCAGGAGTTTGACTTTGGGAATTTATTCCTGCGAGTTCAAGTGCCTTTGAATTTACAATCAACTGATGTGCGCAGGTTCTAATTACAGCAACGGGTCTATCGCTTATTACTTTATCCAAATCAAATTTTGTCGGCATTCTTTCATCGGGGAATAATGCTTCATTAAAACCTCTCGCCTGAATCCATTCTAACTGCGGATTTTTTTGCGCATAATCAAAAATGCGTTGCTGCATTTCATCAATGCTTCTTACACCTCGCAAGTCAAGCATGTAAGTAAGCAGATTGCCTACTTTCCAAATATGAATGTGGGCATCATTAAATCCGGGAAGAACAGTTTTGTTATTGAGTGTTTCGAGTTTCGTATTCGGAGTTCGCAAAGCGAGAACTTCTTCATTACCCCCGACGGCAACAATTTTTCCATGCGCAATTGCAAAAGCATTTGCAAAAGGATTTTCCTTATCCTGGGTAAAAATATTTCCGTTGCAGAATATTTTGTCGATCATAATAATCAGAAACGATAAACGTCTTTACGATGTCCAATCTTTTGAACTTCAATTATCTTTATTACGTCTTCGATAATATATATAATACGATAGTCGCCAACTCAGATTCTATTTGCATTAATCGCACTTCCCGATAATTTTTTGCAGCCAACCGGACGGGGATTTTCTTACAGCTCATCAATTGCCCCCCCAATTCGTAATTGCATTTTTCTATGAAGTTCCTTTAGTTCTTTTTAAGCAGATCTACGAAACTTAACTTTATACATGCTGTCTCTTCCTATTCAACTTTAGGTTCTTCTTCACTTGTTCCCATGAAATCGATTCTTCATCTTTCCGAAGTTCAATAGTAATAAGATCAAAAATATCTTCCCATAGTTCTGAATTCGCTAAAGTCTTAAGTTCTATTTGAACATAGCTCTTATTCGAAGTTTCATCTTTTAAAAATGTAACACCTTTCATATCAAAATTAATATTAGTCAAAATTAGAAATTTCTTTTCTCATGTGCTCTTGCAATTGCATCTTCCAAAACTTGTAACCCTTCTTTCAACTGTTCATCAGTCATTACAATCGGTGGAAGTAAGCGAATACAATTGCTGAACAATCCTGCACGAATCATGAGCACACCATGTGCAACAGCATCGCGAATAATTTCAAGGGTGAGATCAGCATCAGGTTCTTTAGTGCTTTTATCTTTCACAAATTCTATCAAACGCATTGCACCTACTCCGCGAACATCACCTACGAATTTATATTTCGATTTCCATTCTTCTAAAGTTTTGCGAATTAATTCGCCCACTTCATTTACGCGTAATAAAAATTCTTTCGATGCTAAAATTTTCACAGCTTCAATGGCTGCAACACAAGCGATCGGATTTCCTCCATACGTTCCTCCTACTCCACCGAGATGCGGCGCATCTAAAATTTCTGCTTTGCCGGTGATGGCACTGATCGGCATTCCTGCTCCAATAGATTTTGCCAGGCAATAAATATCTGCTGTTACATTTGAATGTTCACTGGCAAAAAATTTTCCGGTACGCGCTGCACCACATTGAATCTCATCAAAAATTAATACAATACCATGCAGATCACAAACGCTTCTTAGTTTTTCTAAAAACTTTTTTGGGATGGAAATGAAACCCGCTTCACCTTGTATGGGTTCAATAATAATAGCAGCAACAGATGCAGGATCAACCTGCGAAATCATTTGTGTATCAAATTGCTGAATGCAGAAATCAATGTACTGCTCATCATTCATTTGATTGGGCTTGCGATACATATTGGGCGCAGGCAGGCGAACAATGTCACTCACAAAAGGACCAAATCCTTTTTTGAACAAACCGTATTTACTGGTGAGTGAAAGCGTAAGCAATGTTCTTC
>JAJAYG010000357.1 GCA_026786335.1 Chitinophagales bacterium
AACTGTTACTGTGGTCAACACGCATGATGAAATTTTCAGCAGCGTATTTCAGCGCCTCTCTCAAAACCTTTCTTTACCCAAAAGCAACAGCAGTTTTGTTTTAAGTAAAAAAACAAATACAAATTCAAAACTGCTACTGACAAACAATGATGGGTCTTCTTTTCTTGCAAAGTATTTTTATGGAAAAGGATTGTTTTATCTGTCTTCAGTTCCGCTTGATAAAAATATTACTGATCTTCCTCTCAATGCATTGTTTGCACCAATGATGTATAACATCGCAATTACCAAAGCATACTCCAATGCAAATGCTTTTGTGATCGGGAATCAGAATCTTGCATCTGCGGATGTTGATTTAAAAAGTGATCAATCGGTTTTAAGGTTGAAAGGAAACAACAATGAGTTTATTCCTTCACAAAGAAAATCGGGCAGCAGTATAAATGTTTACCTCGATCAGCAAATTGATGCTTCGGGATTTTATTCATTGCAGGATCCTGCGCAACAGCAACTCGCAGTGTTTGCAATGAACTACAACCGAAAGGAATCTGATTTAAGTTTTCTTTCGAATGAAGAATTAAAAAACTTGGCGCAGCCATTAAACATTAGCGTAATTCAAAACACCGATCGCGATTTAGGAATGATTGTTACCGGTCAAAAATTAGCGCTACCGCTGTGGAAGGTTTCTATTATCTTCGCCCTCATATTCATAGCGCTTGAAATTGCGCTGCTCAAACTCTGGAAATAGATGCTGCTGATAAAAGCTGCCACCATCATCGATAAGAACTCGCCGTTCCACCTACAGACAAAAGATATTTTAATTGAAAATGGTTTGATCAAACAGATCAAACACCGCATTGATGTTAAGGAGGATGTTGAAGTTTTTGATGCTGAAGGGAAATTTATTTCGGCCGGCTGGTTTGATATGATTGCAAATTTCTGTGATCCCGGTTTTGAATACAAAGAAGATATTTCTACAGGAGCCAAAGCAGCCGCAGCAGGAGGTTTCACAGGAGTTGCGTTATTGCCTGCTACAAAACCGGTAGTTGATTCAAAATCATTGGTTGAATACATCATCAATAAATCTAAGGGAAACATTGTAGATATTTTTCCCATAGGATCGGTAACAAAAGATGCTGAAGGAAAAGAGCTTGCAGAAATTTATGATATGCAACAGGCAGGCGCAGTTGCATTTTCCGATGCACCCAACCCCATCATGGTTGCAGGTTTAATGATGCGTGGTTTGCTGTATGTGAAAAAAGTTAATGGTGTAATCATTAGTCATCCGCATGATGAAACAGTTGCACCCGCAGGGCAAATGAATGAAGGCGCATCAAGTGTAATGTTTGGTATGAATGGAATTCCTTCACTTGCCGAAGATTTAATGGTGGTTCGTGATATTGAATTGGCAGAATACACTGCATCGCGTGTGCACTTCAGTTCCATCTCAACTAAAGAAGCCGTAAGCAGAATTAGAGAAGCAAAAAAGAAAAACATAACGGTAACTGCTGGTGTAAATCCGGTTCATTTAGTTCTTGATGATTCTTCAATTGCCGATTATGATTCGAACCTGAAAATATTTCCACCTCTGCGAACTCAAGAAGACATTGCTGCTTTAAAAGAAGGATTAGCTGATGGAACCATTGATGTGATCTCTTCATCGCACCAGCCACAGAATGCAGAACTTAAAGATGTGGAGTTTGAATATGCCGCCGCCGGAATGATCAACCTGCAAACTTGTTTTGCTTTAGCCAATGAAGCATTAAAGGGAATTTTGAAAACAGAAATGCTGATTGAAAAAATAACTTCATCACCCAGAAAAATTTTAGGACTGCCTGAAGTTTCTATGCAGGAAAATGCAGCAGCCAATTTTACTATTTTTGATTCGGAAGAAAAATGGGAACTAAAAAAGGAAAACATTTTCTCCAAATCATTTAACACACCTTTCATTTCAAAAATTTTTACAGGAAAACCAATAGCAATTTACAACCACTCACAACTTTTAAAACTTTAATTTATGGAAACACAAAAATCTGCTTTTAGCGTAGCACTAAAGTATGCCATCATCACTGCATTGGCTTCCTTTATCTTCGGAATCATCATGTATGTTACCAATCTCTATCTCAATCAGGCAGTAAGTTGGTTGCAATATGTAATTCTGCTTGCGGGAATAATTTTCTGCGTTAAGGATCGGCGAGATAAAGATCTCGGTGGCTACATCACTTTCGGACAAGGATTTTCAGTTGGATTTCTTTTTTGCATTCTTACCGGATTGTTTAGCCTGATTACAAGTTACATCATGATTTCATTTATTGCGCCCGATATGATCGAGCAGATTTTAAAAATGACTGAGCAGAGTATGATTGATAAAGGTATGAGCGACGATCAAATCTCCATGGCAATGGGGATGACGAAAAAAATGATGACACCTGTTTGGATGTCGGTTTGGGTAATGTTTTTCACGGCTTTCTTTGGTGCAATACTTTCTTTGATAGTAGCAGCAATTATGAGAAAAGAAAATAGTCAGTTGCAGCAGCCGCAATAAATTTTATTCTTCGATAAACTCAGCCTGACAGTTAGGTGAAGGAAAACGCTAACAAGTTGTCACCCTGAGTTTATCGAAGGGACTTAAAGAAATCATTTTAAAATGCTTCGATAAACTCAGCATGACAGGATACAGATGTTTTGAGCAACCAATTTTGTCACCCTAAGTTTATCGAAGGGAAAAATAATACCAATGCAACTCTCCATATTAATTCCATTATTGAATGAAGAAGAATCTTTGCCTGAATTAACTGCATGGATTTGCCGCATGATGGATGCAAATAATTTTAGCTACGAAATAATTTTTGTGGATGATGGAAGTAAAGATGCTTCGTGGAAAATCATTGAAGATCTTTCTTCATCAAATAAAAATATTAAGGGGATTAAGTTTAGAAGAAATTATGGTAAAAGTGCTGCGCTCAATGAAGGTTTTAAAATTGCGCAAGGGGAAGTTGTGATCACCATGGATGCTGATTTGCAGGATAGTCCCGATGAAATTCCGGCATTGTATAAAATGATTGCTGATGAAAAATTTGATTTGGTAAGTGGCTGGAAAAGGAAACGCCATGATCCGCTTTCAAAAAGAATTCCTTCAAAACTTTTTAACCGCGTTACCCGATCAATCAGTGGAATTCATTTGCACGATTTCAATTGCGGATTAAAAGCTTATCGC
>JAJAYG010000358.1 GCA_026786335.1 Chitinophagales bacterium
ACCTACATTTTTATAAGTGGGGAAAAAGATGTGCACTTTATTTAATACAGAATCCCCCAAACCAAGTCCTAAAAATTACTTTACTCTATCATTACATTTTCTAAAACCATTATTAAAAAGCATGCTGAAATCTCGAACAGACTTTTTTAAAATCATGATGATCCTATTTTGTGTGATTGCGAATAGGAAGGCACATGCACAGTCAGAACCGCGGTATCAACCCGAGCCCTATGTGCCGGAGTCAAAAGAATTATATGATACCATTGTAAAAATGGACAGCCTGTATTTCGATACCTACAACAACTGCAATCTTGAAAAGATGAGTACGCTGATGGCGGAGGATATTGAATTCTATCACGACAGAGGTGGAGTGTCAACTTCAAAAAGTGAAATCCTTGATGGCATTAAAAAGAATATCTGTGGAAAGGTAACGCGTACACTTACCAAAGGCAGCGTAGAGGTTTACCCGATTAAAAATTATGGCGCGATAGAAATGGGGTACCATCGTTTTTATAAGAGCGCCGAACCGGATGAGACATCAAAGGACAGTAAGTTCATTGTGATCTGGCAACAGAAAGATGGTAGCTGGAAAATGACACGCGTGATCAGTCTCCACTAAATTAGTTCGTATACCAATATGCGATTGTTTTTCAATGTTCTTACATCGGGTTTTATGTTGCTAAGGCGCATACACATGCACCACCAACTCATAAAAAATAAATGTGCTGTGGAGTTATTATTAATTCCAATAAAATAACATCCGCATCACATTTCCTGTTATGTTCTTTCATAAATTTACTGCTTGCCTGCCTGTCGGCAGGTTCTAAAAAATATTCTTATGCAAGACACTAAAGTAAAACCAATACCCGAAGGGTACCACACACTCACACCGTTTGTAATGGTGAAGGATGCTGATAAGCTGATTGAATTTATTAAGAACGCTTTTGGCGGCAAAGAGATCAGCGTTCACAAAACACCCGACGGAACGATCATGCACGCTGAGTTGCAGGTCGGTGATTCACGAATGATGCTGGGAGAAGCCACGGAAAAATATCCTGCGATGTCGGGGATGCTCTACCTGTATGCTGAGGACTGTGATGCACTTTATAAGAAGGCATTGGAATGCGGAGCTACTTCGCTTCGCGAACCTACCAATGAATTTTATGGTGACAGAAGTTGCGGTGTAATGGATGCAGCAGGTAATCAATGGTGGATTGCCACACACATTGAAGATGTTTCGCCGGAGGAGATGAGTCAGCGGGAAGAAGAGTTAAGAAAGCAACAACCGGGTGCATAAGGGAGGAAGTCATGTTACAATGTCCGCTGTGGATGTGGTAAAAATGATCATTCTTGTTCAATGTCATAAGCATCTTTACGATGTCTGATTCTAATAATTTTAATTTCAACTTGTCTTGTTCGATTGAATAGATAACCCGATAATCTCCTGCGCGGATTCTCCAAAGTTTCAATTTCCCCCTTTTTTTTGTGGCCTGAAGGAAAAGAACCTTACTAAGCAATTTTATTTTAGAAATAATTTTTTTAACATCATTCTTTTGAATCTTCCTGATTTATTTTATGCTGCCTTCGCTGTAAACGATCTTATAATTGATCAATACTTGCCTTCTTTTCTCAGCAGTGCCTTCACAACAGCTTGAGGAATTTATTTTTGATTCCTGCGCTTTATTGCCATTAGCTGATCTTCGAAATCTTTCCACAAATCAAAGTGTTTTTTGAGATCAATCATCTAAGCTTTTTCTTGTCGGCATTGTCTACGAGTTATGTGATTCCTTCCATATCAAAATTTGTTTTTCCAAAAGCAAAAGTTACCAGTAAATTATGGTGCGAACGAACAAAGAATTTTAGAGATGAAGATTGCTCGCAAACTTTTCCAAATTTTTAAACTTTGGAAAAGTTTCTAATCAGCACATCTTCACATCAGAGAATCACCTACTAAGATACATGCTCTTCTCCTTATACAGCTTCCTGAAAAAAGGATCATACAAATCTTTGATAAAGCGAATGGCTTCGCCGGTAGATTTCATTTCGGGGCCTAACTCTTTGTTTACATTAGGGAATTTATTGAAAGAGAAAACAGGTTCTTTGATTGCGTATCCTGTGAGCTTGCGATCGAACTTGAAATCCTTTAATTTCTTTACACCCAACATCACTTTAGTTGCAATGTTGAGATACGGAATCTGATATGCTTTGGCAATGAAAGGCGTAGTGCGCGATGCACGCGGGTTTGCTTCAATCACATACACCTTATCATTTTTTATTGCGAACTGAATGTTGGTGAGTCCGAGTGTATTGAGCGCTACTGCAATTTTCTCTGTGTACTCAATCATTGTGCGTACCACTTCATATTTTAAATCGTAAGGAGGAAGAACAGCGCTTGAATCACCGCTGTGAATTCCTGCCGGCTCAATGTGTTCCATTACTCCCATAATGTGAACTTGCTCACCATCGCAGATGCAATCAATCTCTGCTTCCTCGGCATGATCGAGAAAATGATCAATGAGAATTTTATTTCCGGGAAGATGTTTCAGCAATTTCATCACTGCATTTTCTAATTCATCATCATTAATTACAATGCGCATGCGTTGTCCGCCGAGAACATAAGATGGGCGCACAAGCACAGGATAACCAACTCGCTTTGCAACTTCAACGGCTTCTTCAACATTATAAGCAACACCATATTCGGGGTAAGGAATGTTGAGTTCTTTTAAGAGATCAGAAAATCTTCCGCGGTCTTCGGCAACATCCATATCATTGAATGAAGTGCCGATGATCTTAATTCCTTTCTCATGTAATTTCTTCGCCAGCTTCAATGCTGTTTGCCCGCCGAGTTGCACAATTACTCCTTCGGGTTTTTCATGTTCCACAATTTCCCACAAGTGTTCCCAAAACACGGGCTCGAAATAAAGTTTATCAGCAATGTCGAAATCAGTTGATACTGTTTCGGGATTGCAGTTGATCATGATGGCTTCAAAACCGCTTTCACGAATGGCAAGCAAACCATGCACGCAGCAATAATCGAATTCAATTCCCTGTCCGATTCTGTTGGGTCCGCTGCCGAGTACAATAATTTTTTTCCTGTCACTCACCACACTTTCATTTTCCGAATCGTAAGTGGAATAGTAGTAAGGAGTTTGCGCACCAAATTCAGCAGCGCACGTGTCAACAAGTTTGTAAACTCTGCGAACATTTAATGC
>JAJAYG010000359.1 GCA_026786335.1 Chitinophagales bacterium
AAATAATTCCTAACCAAAAATCAATTTTTATGAAAAAGCAACTTCTACTATTTGCATTGCTCGCATTATTTGTAAACGCATTTGCACAAAAAAGTTTTCATGATCTTATTAGAAATAATAAGGGACTCTCTTCTCATTTTATTGCACTCGATATAGCAGATCGTGTTGCCTTTGATGCAAATAATTTAAAACTTATTCTGGGATTAAATGAAAACAGCAATCTTGTTTTATTAAATTCAGAAAAAGATCAACTCGGCTATGTACACTATCGTTATTATCAAACTTACATGAATATCCCGGTTGAAAATTCAATGTACATCATTCATTCAAAAGATAATTTAATTGTAGGAATGAGTGGCTCTATCGTATTTGATTTTGATGCGAACATTGCTGCAAATATGAATTCCAAATTAAATTCAAATGATGCAATCAGTAAAGCAACTTCATTTGTAGGAGCCCAAAAATATAAGTGGCAATATTCCGGTATTGAAAAACATTTGAAAGGTATTATGAATGATGAGTCAGCCACCTACTATCCAAAACCAGTTAAAGTATGGTACAATGCAGGTGACGAAATTAACCCCCGTGCATTGCGGCTTACGTACAAGATTAACATCTATGCAACTGAACCATTAAGCCGAGCCGATATTTTTGTTGATGCACAAACAGGTGAAGTAATTGGCAAGAAAGATCGCATTGAAACTACCGATGCAACCGGAACCTGCAACACCGCATATAGCGGAACACAAACAATTCACAGTGATTTAAGCGGAGCTAACTATCGCCTTCGTGATTACACCAAAGGAAGCGGCGTACTTACTTATAAAAGTGGTGGTGCCGATTATACTTCTTCATCTTCTACATGGAATTTAACAGGGCAAGATCAATATGGGCTCGATGCGCATTACGGTGCTTCTTCCACTTACACTTATTTTTTAAATGTACATGGCCGCAATAGTGTAAACAATGCAGGTCTTGCTTTGATTAGTTATGTAAATGAAACACAAACTTCTAATAACGCTTATTGGGATGGAAGTTCGATGCACTATGGAAATTTAAGCAGCAATGGCAATGGAATTACCGGAATTGATGTTTGCGGACATGAGCTTACACATGGTGTTACTCAATACACCTGCAACTTAAATTACAGTTACCAGTCGGGTGCAATGAATGAAAGCATGAGCGACATTTTTGGCAAGTGCGTTCAGTTCTATACTAAACCTGCTGATGTTAATTGGAAGTTGAGTAATGATATGAATTGGTTCATTCGCGATATGGCAAACCCCAATGCATACAGTCAACCCGATACTTATCTTGGATCTTACTGGGCAACGGGATCTGGTGACAATGGCGGCGTTCATACAAACAGCGGTGTTGGAAATTTTATGTTTTACCTTCTTGTAACGGGCGGTAGCGGTACCAATGATATCGGAAGTGTTTATACAGTTTCAGGAATTGGCCAAAGTGCCGCAGAAAAAATTATTTACAGAACAGAAACAGTTTACCTCACCGCAACTTCGCAATATGCCGATTGGAGAACTGCCTGCATTAGTGCTGCAACAGATCTGTATGGTTCAACATCAAATGAAGTTACTCAAGTGCAAAATGCATGGTATGCTGTTGGAATTGGAACTGCAGGTGGAGGAAGTACTTGCAGCACTGCAACAGGTTTAAATGCATCTTTAATTACAAGTTCTTCAGCAACTTTAAATTGGTCTGCTGTAAGTGGTGCAACAAGTTACAATGTTCAGTATCGCATTGTAGGAAATGCAACGTGGACTTCAACAACTTCAACAACCACTTCAAAAGCAATTACAGGTTTAACTTCATCATCACAGTATGAATTTCAAATTCAAACTGTTTGCTCGGGCGGAACTTCGGCATTTACAACATCATCAAACTTCACTACGCTTTCGGCAAATGGCAGCCCTGTGTGGTGTGCATCAAATGGTAACAGTACTGCTTACGAGTATATTGATTACGTAAACATCGGAAGCATCAGCAGAACTTCGGGTGCCGATGCAGGAGGATATTACAATGGCTCTGCAACAAGCACTGCTGTAACCCAAGGTTCAAGTTATACTTTAACTTTTAGTGCAGGTTTTGCTTCAACAGTTTATAGTGAATCATGGGCTGTTTATATTGATTGGAATTATGATGGTGACTTTGCCGATGCAAATGAAACTGCCGGAACATTTACTTCAACCGGCAGTGGAAATAATACTTTAACCATTGCAGTGCCTGCAACTGCAACCGTTGCATTAACACGCATGAGAGTAAGCATGCATTACAACGGAACACCTGCATCATGCGGTTCATTTGATTATGGCGAAGTGGAAGATTATAGTCTGAATGTTTCAGCAAGCACCGGTTGCGGTTTACCTTCAGGTTTAAATGCTACTGCAATTACAAGCACAACAGCAACATTGAACTGGACAGCTGGCAGTGGTGCAATTAGTTACAATGTGCAGTATCGCGTTGTAGGAAATGCAACATGGACTGCGACTACTTCAACCACCACTTCAAAAACAATAACGGCACTTACCGCAAATTCGCAATATGAATTTCAAATTCAAACTGTTTGCTC
>JAJAYG010000360.1 GCA_026786335.1 Chitinophagales bacterium
CACTCAGGTGTATAACCAAAGAAAATTGAAAGTACCTCTATTTCTATGAAAAAAGTTTTCTTTTTCTTGTTTTTCTTTTTTCCAATTGCGACTAAATCGTATGCGCAAACACCTGACTGGAGTACAAGTGTTGCATCAATTATTTATAACCATTGTTCGCTTTGCCATCATGAGGGGGCAATTGGCCCTTTTCCATTAATAACTTATGAAGATGCAGTTGATAATTCTTTTTCAATTCAAACACAAGTGAACGCGAAGAAGATGCCGCCCTGGCCGCCCGATCCTAATTACAATCACCTTAAAAATGAAAATGTTCTAAGCGATAATGAATTAAATAAAATCAACGACTGGATAAATAATGGTATGCCCAGCGGAGATCTTAATCTGGCTCCGCCACATCCCGTTTTTTTGAGCGGCCCACAAATGGTTGATCCTGATGACACCATTCAACTTCCGGTTTTTGAAATTCCTTTTGAGCCCGATGTTTACTGGAATTTTGTAAAGAACTCCGGCTACACCGAAACCAAATACATTAATTCACTTGAACTGGTTAAAGAAAATATTGGCGCCATACATCACACACAAATTCAATATGATAGTTCTGATTATTCCAATCAGGATGATCTTAACTATCCCGGACCGGGTTATCCGCAATCTGTTGCAACCAGTCCTTACATAGAATTTTTCGGAGCCGATCAGGTTCACCTGCTAACACTTCCGCATAACATGGGATTTGAAATTCCGGCGGGTTCCGATTACGTTACTTATTTACACTACACTCCCAGCGCACCCGGACTTTATGATAGCTCACGCATCAATATTAAATTCTGCAAAGACTCAATTGTTCGGGTAGTGAATTCAGTGCTAATGCTTTACAACACGCCCCCCAGTTTATTAGATGGTCCGTTCGAAATTCCGGCTAACACAGTGAAAACATTTCATTTTGCATCGGGTAAATTCTTCAATGACAAGTCACTCCTTGGATTGGGAGTGCATGCGCATCAGGTGTGTAAGTCGTGGGAAGTATTTATGGTAACATTTACAAACGATACCATTCCGCTTCTTAAAATTCCCAATTGGGATTTTCGCTGGCAAGGTGGCTACTTGTTGACTAAGGTTATTAAGATTCCATTCGGCGCACAGATTTTTGGTAATGCAACATTCGACAACACCACGAACAATCCCGATAACCCGAATAACCCACCAAAAGATGTTGAGGGTGGAACAAGCAGTTTTGACGAAATGGCCAGAGCCAGATTGATCATGACGGATTATCAACCCGGTGATGAAGACATTATTCTCGATAGTGCATTTTACAATGCAACAAATACTTTCGCCATTGAAAAGGAAAATTATCTTAATGTATTTCCAAATCCAACTTCACAAAATATTTATGCTTCTTATTCGGGTAATGAAGATGAATTAGAATTTTCGCTTTACAACAATTTAGGTGAGGTGATTTTTAGAAATGAAAAAAGATCGGTAAAGGAAAATGGATATGTTTTTAATTTCGATTGTTCTGCTTATCCATCGGGAATGTATTTGCTCGAAGCACGAAGCGGAATTTCTTCAAGCACCGGCAAGTTCTTGATTGAAAGGAAAAAATAATTGAAGAATAATTTTCATTTACTGTACTCCTTTTCAAAGTTTTATTGAAGAAGTTTTTCCCGAAGCAATTAATACCGAAACCTGTTTCGTGCGCTCCGATTGTTTTCCTTTATCGGGGCGAAAAACCACTGTATAGTTTCCGGGTTGAAGATTTACTGTTTGCTGTTGCTTGATGGATTTGTCCGAATGGATCCCTACGGGAAAGTCGTAAATTTTTTCTAACCTTTCAGTTACCTGAATAAAAATACTTGCAACACCTGCTTCGCCGGGAGTTACCATCAATGTTCCTGCTTTTGGGATTTTTATTGAATTAATTTTTCCCTGCTCAATCAAAATATTTTTTTGAATGATGCGCGGCAGCGTGAGAATCTCCAGATCGTAAATGCCAACTAAATATCGCTGTTGCGTATTTGCATCCTGCACATAAATAATTTCATGCTCACCTGCTTTGCGTACGATGCATGGCGTTGAAGAAAATGTTCCCGCAGAAGTTTCTGTTTTCAATTCCAAGGTACCAAGCGGAACATCGGCTGCAATAATATTATGCGTGCCTGCAACGAGTTCGATATTTTTTTTCTGTACTTTAGGAATACTGTGTACCTCAAGATCGTATTTAAACTTAGAATCAAGAGTGAGCGTATCGGGGATACCTATTGCGGTTAGTGTGTGAATAAAATTGTAGCGAACTGCATGGGTAAAGTGATCAAACAAAGTCAACTCAACATTTGTGGTAGTTGGATTCCCGAATGCATCAATCAAATTGACCTGGCAGGTAGTAGGATTCAAAACTTTTGAGATCACAATTCTGATGGTGCTCGAAAGCATGTCTTCATTCTGCACATCATAAAAATTTCCGAGGCACTCAAATTTTTTCTTGAGTGAATCAGTTAAACCCAAGCCCACAATAAACGGACGAAGTGCTATGTGTTTTGCTTCCATCTGCGCAGCGAGATCGCAAATATTTCCGCCGCAGGTTTCGTTTCCATCAGTAATTAATATGATGGCATTGGTGGCAATGGAATCGGGGAAATCATTGAGCGATTGTGAGAGTGAATATTGAATAGGTGTTTGCCCTTGCGGATGCAATTGATCGAGTCGTTGTGAAATTGCAGCAGCATTTCCTTTCCCGAAAGCAACTTCGAGTTTAGAATCTTTGCAATTGTTTTCATTGCGAGGCGATTGATGCCCAAATACCCTCAATGCAAATTCAACTTTCGAATTTGTTTTTGCAACACTGTCAACAGAGTTCACTAAAATATTTTTTGCTAACTCAAATTTTGCAGTGCCGTTCCATTTCCCTTTCATGCTGCCCGATGCATCGAGCACAAAAAGAATTCGAGTGGTTTGTTTTGAAAATTGAGAAAAAGAAATTAGAGGGGAGAAGAGAGTGGTTAGAAGTAAGAGGTAAGAGGTAAAACGTAAGAGGTGATGCGAACAGCAAAAGAGTTTTAAGAAAGATTTTAGAACGCCTGCAATTTGTAAACTTCGATGTTCATTATTCATTATTCGATATTCGATATTCGATCTTCAATCTTCAATGATTTAGATTTTGGTCTTCCTCTCAATAATCACCCAGCGTTATCGGCAATTGTTCAAGCGCCCGCGCAAGTTGTTCATCATTGGGTGCAATGCCATGCCACTCATGACTGCCAACCATAAAATCTATCGGGAAACCCATTTCTGTTTTCATCAAGATTACTGTAGGTCTTCCTTTTCCGGTCATGGTCTTCGCTTGCTTAAGTCCATTTACTACTTGCGCCATATCATTCCCGTTCATCTCCATTGTTTGCCAGCCAAATGCTTTAAACTTTGCAACTAAATCGCCAAGGTCAAGAACTTTTTTGGTGGAACCATCAATCTGCTGACCATTCCAATCCACTGTTGAAATTAAATTATCAACTCCTTTTGCCGCCGCAAACATAATTGCTTCCCAGCATTGCCCTTCATCCAATTCACCATCGCCGTGCAATGAGTAAACAGTGTGTGAATCGCCATTTAATTTTTTTGCAAGTGCAGCACCAATCGCAACCGACATTCCTTGCCCTAATGATCCGCTGGCAACACGAATTCCCGGCAAACCTTCATGCGTGGCAGGGTGACCTTGCAATCGTGAATTTATTTTTCTGAAAGTATTGAGTTCACTCAATTCAAAATAACCCGATCGTGCAAGCACACTATACCACACCGGTGAGATGTGACCATTGGAAAGAAAAAATAAATCTTCACCCAAACCATCCATCGTGAATTTTGGATTGTGCTCCATGATCTCGAAGTAAAGTGCAGTAAAAAAATCGGCGCAACCCAATGATCCGCCCGGGTGCCCGCTCTGCACTGCATGTACCATGCGCACAATATCGCGGCGCACCTGTGAAGCAATATTTTTCAATTCATCTGTAGAAGCCATAGTTAAATTTTGTTGCTGCGAAAATAGAAGCAGAATTTGGATTAGGAATTTTTGATTTAGGAATGAATCAACATTGCTGAAAACAAAATTCAAAATTCAAATTGCAAAATTCCCCGTAGGGATTCCTACGGAACAAGAAAATAATAAGCAACAAGCATTAAAATTCAAATCACTTATTGATGAACTGTATTTTTATTTTGTTTTTGAAAACTTTAAATTCAGGGTCGCCCGTAATTAATGTTGCTTTGTGTTTGATAGACAATGCAAGCGCAAAAGCATCGGCATAAGATATTTTATAATGCGCTTTAATGGCTGCCGCTTCCAGTGCTTCTTCAGCAGTAACAGTTACAATTTCAATCGGGAATTGTTGTACGTGTTGCAAAGCGAATCGGGCTTTTGCTTCACCGCGCTTTCTTACCGACATATAATAAACTTCACCAAGGTTGATTACTGAAAGAAAACCTTCCGCTTCTCCCATTGAAATTTGAGTGAGCGCTTTAGCAACCTGCGATGCGCCTTTTTCATTTCCAAAGAAAGCAAGCAAGGCATAGCTGTCAAAAACATATTTCGTCATCGTTGCTTTTCCAATTTCTTTTCTTTCAATAGAGCTGCTGTAAGTGAATCTTTACCTTTTAAAGTTCCAATGAGAGATTCGTAATGCGATTTGTTAAGCGCCTTTAAAACCAATCTGTCATTTTCCTCTATCAAAGCAACCTTATGGCCTGCAAGTAATCCATACTTTTTCCGGAGCTTGCCGGGAATCACAATTTGTCCTTTCGTATTTAGTGTTGCGTATTCCATCTTTTAAGTTTCCTACAAAAATAAACTTTCCTACTAAATTAAAATTATGAAACCTTCGTGAATTGAAATTGAAAGTTTAAAATTCAAATTGAAAAATTCCCCGAAGGGATTCCTTCGGAACAAGAAATCTAAAAGCAACAAATAAAAAATTCAATACTCAAATGATTGAAGTCGCTTATTAATTCCTTACTCATTTTATGATTTAAATTCGTTAAGGATTTGAATTTTTAATTTTGATTTTTCAATCCTTTATCTTCGCCCCCGAAATTTTTTTAATTGCATCCACTCGTAAAAAAGTTAGCGCAGCAAACTGCCATCTATGGAGTCAGCAGTATTCTGGCGCGCTTTCTCAACTATGCATTAGTTCCCATACAAACACGTGTTTTTTTACCCGGCGAATTTGGTGTGGTCACACAGTTTTTTGCTTATGCCGGCTTTCTAAATATTCTTTTTACCTACGGAATGGAAACAGGTTTCTTCCGCTTCGCCACAGTAAAAGAAAATAAGAAACAAGTTTATGATACCGGCGTTGCTGCCATGCTTTTTACCTCACTGCTGTTTGCAGTTGCATTGTTTGTTTTCCGCGAACCCATTGCAACACTGATGCAATTTGAAGGGCACACGCAATACGTTACACTGCTTGCACTCACACTGGCGCTTGATGCAGTGGTAACAATTCCGTTCGCATACCTGCGGCAGGAAAACCGACCTGTACGTTTTGCCACTTTCAAAGTCCTTAATATTTCCACCAATGTTTTCTTCAATATTTTATTTCTCATTGTTTGTCCGTGGATTTTAGAAAGCAATTCAATGGCTTCGCTGCACGGCATCACAAACATCATTTACAATCCCGCATTGGGTGTTGAATATATTTTTATAGCAGGATTGCTTGCAAGCGTAGTCACCTTTATTGCCATGTCGCGGTACTTTTTAATAAGAGAATGGAAAGTGAATTTGAATTTGTTGAATGAAATGTTGAAGTATTCATGGCCGCTTATTATTGTTGGTTTGGCAGGTATGGGAAATGAATTACTGAGTCGCGTAATGCTCACCCGCCGCTGGGCAGGCACGCATGAAGAAGCCATTTATGCACTGGGAATTTTTGGCGCCTGCTACAAAATGAGTTTGCTCATGACTTTGTTTGTGCAGGCATACCGCATGGCAGCCGAACCTTTTTTCTTTGGTGAATCAAAGAAGCTCAACCCTCAGATAACCTATGCACGTACCATGAATTTCTTTGTGATTTTTTGCTGTTTCATTTTTTTACTCGTGGCACTCAACATGGATTTTTTCAAAACCATTTTTATGGGAAAGGAATATTACGAAGGTGTTCGCATAGTTCCCATTCTGTTGATCGCGCAATTCTTTTTAGGAGTGTATTACAACCTCACCATCTGGTACAAACTCACCAATAAAAATATTGCGGGCTCACTCATTGCATTTGCAGGAGTCATCATCACCTTTGCATTGAACTGGATCTGGATTCCGCAGTATGGTTACTACGGTTCTTCGTGGGTTACTTTTATTTGTTATGGAGGAATGATGGTGATCTCTTACTTCCTCGGGCAGAAATATTATCCGGTGCCTTATGATCTCAAAAGATTTTTCATTTACATCTCCATTGCAGTCGGCATCTTCTTTCTGCAAAATGAAATTGTTGCTGTACTCGCTCAATCATTGGGCATCATCAAATATTTTACAGCGGCAATTCTCATGGCTTCATTTCTTGGTGTGGTGTATTTGATTGAGAAAGGAAAGGTTGGATTTTTGAAGGTGATTTGAAGGGAAGTTATATAATCAAAGAGCACCTGATTTTAGTGAAGTGAGAGTTAAATCTGTTGATTTTCATGTTGTTCGAAGTGTTTTTTCACACTTCGAATTTAGAAATAATTTAAGAAGTCTCCCGACTTCTTTTGTTTTAAAAAAACAAC
>JAJAYG010000361.1 GCA_026786335.1 Chitinophagales bacterium
ATCACATACATTTCATCCATCGTAGGATTCACGCTGCCACCCATAGGTTCCAGTGTAACAGCGAATGCGAGCGCATCATTTGCATTGGTCATTTGCAGCATTCCGATTTTTGAATCAAACACCCCTGCGCTTACCGGTTTGTTTGAAGTATCAATAAACCAAAGCT
Organism: Chitinophagales bacterium; assembly: GCA_026786335.1. Lineage (GTDB taxonomy): Bacteria > Bacteroidota > Bacteroidia > Chitinophagales > UBA10324 > JAJAYG01. The sequence continues at coordinate 167 of JAJAYG010000361.1, forward strand.
GGTATTGCTTTCCCGCTGGAGCAACCGGAAGATTTTTTATGTCGAGGTAAACTGCTTTAGTATTTTTATTCCAGTAAATCATTGCCAAACTCTCTGGTGATTTCGCAGTTCCCTTCATTGAAACACGAACTGTGTTTGCATCGGCAAGTATTGCAAGTTGTTGTTGATTGGTGTTTAGTGCTTCTTCATTTCCCTTCAAATCATTTTGTAATTGTGCCACCTGATTTTTAAAACCTGAAATCTGTGAAGAAAGATTTAGAGCGATGCCGCCAACAACTAATAACAATGCAACACTTGCAGCAGCAAGCCACAACATCGAATTATTTTTTATTGCGGGCTTCATTGCAACAACCTTTGAAGAAGAAGTAACAGAAGGTGATTCAATATTTCCTTCAATCGCATTCAAGATGCGCTCTTTCATCCAATCGGGCGGAGAAATTGAATATTTCTGTGCGTAGTTTTCAAAAGAAGATTGTATGCTCAGCAATTCGGTTTTTATTTCAGGGTAAATACACGCATTTAATTCTACATCGCGCATTTCTTCTATGGAAAGAAGACCTGCTGTGTAGAGATCGAGCGTACCTGATTGTATGTATTCCTGTGTATTCATTTAAAATATTTCGCGAAGGTGAATGATTGCCATTCGCAATCTTGTTTTTACTGTTCCTAATGGTATGTTCAGCTCTTGTGCAATTTCGGCGTGTGTGTAACCGCCGAAATAAGCAAGGTCAATCAACTCTCTGTGTTCAGGTTTTAGTTTTTCTACGATCGCTTTCAAACCAATTTGCTCAGTATTGAACGAAGTGCTTTTTTGAGAGTCAACGAAACTTACGACTTTATCGAGGTCAAGGTTTTTGATTTGATTTTTAAATCCTTTTGAGCGGGTGGTATCAATGGCGAGGTTGCGTGAAATATTTACCAACCATGTAAAAAGTTTGCCTTTCGTTTTATCATAATGCTCAAAGCCGTTCCAGATTTTTAGAAATGCTTCCTGCAACGCATCATGTGCGGTTTCTTCATCCTGAACAATGCGATAAATAACCCCATACAATGCGGCTGCATAATTATCATACAAGTAAGAGAAGGCAGCTTTGTCTTTTTTAAAAAGGCGGCTTACCAATTCATCTTCGGTGATTAATATTTTAGAATTTGCTCCCACTTTGTTATTGTGCAAATATGAATCGAAATCAATTGCTGTGCAACAATGATTGCAAAAACACAGCATTTGAATTTTTTTGTGGGCAAGAAACAGTAATGAGTGAGTTGCGATTTCTATCTTTAAACCAAAATTTTTAAGCCCCATGACGTTGTTAGGTCAATTAATTAAGAGGACATTAAATATTGATACCCGGCTGCCATTGATACAACGGCTTACACCCTTACGACAGCAACAAAAAATTTTAAGAAGGTTAGTTCGCAAAGCCGCTTATACAAAGTTTGGATTAAAACATCAGTTTGTAGAAATTCTTAGAGAAGAAAATTTGATCAACGCTTTTCAAGAGCATGTTCCGGTTTTCAATTACAATTCAATGCTGGAGCAGTGGTGGCATAAAACTTTGGAAGGGGAGGAGAATGTTTCGTGGCCCGGGCATACAAGGTATTTTGGTTTGAGTTCGGGCACTTCCGAATCTGCAAGTAAGAGAATTCCTATTACAAGAGAAATGATTCGTGCTATAAAAAGAGCAAGCATTAAACAAATTATTTCATCAAAAAATTATGACCTTCCTTCTTACATTTTTGAAAAGAAAATTTTGATGCTTGGAGGAAGCACTACACTTAACAATCGCGGTGATTATTTTGAAGGTGACATGAGCGGCATTAGTGCAAAAGAAATTCCGTTTTGGTTTCATGTTTTTTATAAGCCGGGAAGAAGGATTGCGAAAGAAAAAAACTGGGAGAAAAAATTAAATGAAATTGCCAAGAAGGCAAAAGATTGGGATGTTTCTATAATTGTGGGTGTGCCGGCATGGATACAAATTATGCTCGAAAGAATTATTGAACACTACGATCTGGAAAATATTCATGAACTGTGGCCACATCTCGAAGTATATGTGCACAGTGGTGTTTCATTTGAACCGTACCGCGAAGGATTCAAGAAATTATTAGGCCGACCGATTATGACGCAGAATACCTATCTGGCTTCAGAAGGTTTTATTGCATTTGATAATCGCCACGATTGTAAAGGAATGAAGATGATGCTCACCAATGGAATCTTTTATGAGTTCGTTTTATTTGATGAAAATAATTTTGATGGCGACGGAGAAATTTTGCCCGCTGCAAAAGCTATTCATATCGGTGAAGTGGAAGAAGGAAAACAGTATGCACTTTTGCTCTCCACTTGCGCAGGAACGTGGCGCTATTTGCTTGGCGATGTAATTCAGTTTACTGATAAAGAACAAAGCGAAATAATTATTACAGGCAGAACAAAACATTACCTCAGTTTAACAGGCGAGCATCTTTCGGTCGACAATATGAATCGTGCGATACAGCAGGTTGCACAAGAAATGAATCTCGACATTCGGGAGTTTACTGTTGCAGGAATTCCTTTCGAGGGAAAGTTCGCCCACCATTGGTGGATTGGTTGTGATGCAAATGTGAATGCAGATGCTCTCAAAATTCTTCTCGATAAAAAACTTCGTGAGTTGAATGATGATTATGCCACAGAGCGTGATTCGGCATTGAAAGAAGTATTGGTTACTGTTCTTCCCAATAAAACTTTTATGGGGTGGATGGAATCAAAAGGAAAACTTGGAGGGCAGCATAAGTTTCCCAGGGTGTTGAAGGGGAAGCAGTTGGAGGAGTGGGAGGGGTTTCTTTCGAAATAATTTGTAGATTGAATTGATTATTCAATTATGATCATTCTCCTCATAACCCCATCGGTGGAACTAATCTCAACAACATAAATACCGGGTGTTGCATTTTGCAATTCGATTTTTTCGGTGAGAGAAGCGGAAGGGATAATTTCAGTTTTCGAAAAAACTATTTTGCCAAGCGCATTCATTACTTCAATAGTAACCGGCGTATTACTTAAAGCAACTTGCCATTGGATAAAAAATATCCCGTGTGATGGATTCGGAAAAATGGAAAACTTTTCACTGCCATTACTTTCCATAATTCCATCAATTAAAACATACTGCGATGCAGCGTTCACACATTCGTTGGCATCGCCCACAATCACGGTGTACAAACCTGTTTGCAACACATCGTAAGATTGATTGGTAGCACCCAAAATATTAACTGCATTCTGTTGCCACTGATATTGCGAAGCAGGTGAGCAGGTAAGCGTGTAATTGTTTTGCGTGATGGTGGGTATTGCAGGTGTAGCATTTACGGTCATGTAATTACTGAGTGTAACTGTATCATTTCCATTTGCATTGGTGGTAATAAGTGTTACATCATAACTGCCGGGAGTGTAGTAACAAATATTTGTAGGATTTATAGCAGTAGAAAAAGCCGGAACACCACCCGGGAAAAACCATTGCCATGCTGTTGGATTGTTTGTACTCTGATCGTAAAAGCCGGTACAGAATTTTTCGCAGAGTGTTTGATCGGCGGAAATGATTGGTGTAGCAACAGTGGTATCGCAAAATTTTATACTCCAAAAATCTTCGCTCGTGTTTCCCCAATTGGCTTGTGTTTTATCGCCACCAATATCAAAGTCAAGATTCTCCGCCATTATATAGCAGCCGTCTTTTGTCTGCACAGCAAATGCGGTCTGCGTATAGGAATAGCACGTTCCTGTTCGTGCTGTTTTATCCCATTGCTTGTTGCCAAAAAAATTGAGTTTGAGCATCCACATTTCTACGGTCCCAAAATTGAATTCTGTTTTATCTCCGCTTATATACGAACCGGATATACCGGAAAGTAAATAGCCATTATCATCAGTAACAGAAAACCGTGACAAGTAATCGCCACTATCACCGCCGAAATCTTTATCCCATAATTTATTGCCTGCTGCATCTAATTTCAAGATCCAAAAATCAGCATCATTCGTGTAGCTATTAAGAATGTAACCCCAGGTCTCTTGTGTTTTATCACCGCTTATATCGGAGTAGGAACTTCCACCAATTATAAAATCACCATCTGCTGTTACTTCGAGCCACGAAAAATAATCTTGGTCCTCACCGCCAAAATCTTTGTCCCATTCTTTGTTACCTAATGAATCTGTTTTAATAATCCAGTAATCCGTTAGCCCTTTCGAAGTTTGTGTTTTATCTCCGCTGATTCCTGCATCAGTGTTTCCGCCAATCAGGTAACCGCCATCAGGAGTTTGAGTTACGCAGAGTAACC
>JAJAYG010000362.1 GCA_026786335.1 Chitinophagales bacterium
GTCCCGCGAAGAAGGGGAGAATTTCAGTTAGCGTCATGACGGTTGATCAATTTTAAATACATCCCAAAGCATAAAATAGATGGAACCCAAATGCCAACAAATATCGCTATCTCATGTTCGCCTAAGAACCAGGCGTATTCTGAGAAGATGAGTGATACAAACGCTGCTAACATCAGCAGCTTATCAGTGGTTGAAAATTTTTTGAGCATTAGAATATTTATTTGTTTTTGTCTTTTTGAGCTTTACTTAAAATTAAATTCTAATTCATAGAAAGGTCAAAGGTAATCAAGAAATATTTGAATCTTTAACTGATGAACAACCCTCGCTTATCTAAGTCTTTTTAAAGAAGATTCTCAACCTCCTCTTACTTAATCAATTTTTATATTGCATATACAAACCGGAATCTCCATTAACTTTCAAGCTTACAGCAGCAGTATCGCTTGTTTTATTTGAAATTACAACGGCTGTATTGGGTGATAATTTTAAATTAACGATTTGATTTACCGCAACTGTTTGAGGTGAATGTGTTCCTCCTTCAATTGGGGCAAAGTAAAGAACCTTAGGGCGTATAAACATGGAGTAAGTTATTCGAATATGAAGTGGCGTAAACAGTAAGGTATGAAGAACCATTTCCAAAAGTTTCCTGTCCGTATTTATCGAAATGATACTGATCGCATGGGCAAACCAACTCATCGTACCCAACTTGATATGCAACCGTGCAACCATCGGTATGGTATTGCGAGAGCGCATAAAACTGCTGATCGATTCCTTTAAAAACAATGATGCCGAAAACATAAACCTCGCCACCGGTTAAATACAGGTTTGCATAATCGGGCACCGAGGTTTGGTACATGCCATTGCGGTCGGTTACATTTCCGGTGGTGAGATCGATAAAAAAATCGTTACCCGAAATAACATCCCGCTGCTGGCAACCATTCATAACAAGAATGATTGAAGGAAGAAAAATTAAAATCAATGTGCGAAAAAATTTCCAGTGCTTCATTTCAAGATTTCAAAAAAAGTTAAAAACTATTGTTTTAAAAATGCCCGAACCATATTTGAGTTACCACCTCTAACATTGATGTAATAAATTCCCGAAGGCAAAGGGCTTACATCAATTTGATCGGCAACATAAGTTGTATTGGCCGCATAAGATGAACGATATAAAATTTCCCCTAACAAATTTTGAACACTCACCGTTGCCTGTTCTTCACTTTCATTTTCAAAACTAAAATTCAATGCATCTTCAACCGGGTTGCTGCCCAGTTTTAAATTGTTTGGCCCATCATGATGGATCACCACTCCCCTGCGCCCGCGAACCAAATGGCAATCATGCAAAATGGTATCGGCACTCAGTGTATCGTTTAATACGAACTCCATGCTATCGAGTTTGGTTTTGTATTGGTCAATCAATAGCTGATAACTTGGGTTGTCAATCTGATTAATGTTTTCTCCTGGATCGGCAACCAGATCAAAGAACTCTTCGGTTTCGTGCAGGCAATAATATTTGTTGTATTTATAATTATGGGAACGAATGGTTCTTAGAGAAGGAGTAATAGTGGTATCATCATCAGCGTTTGGCACATCAATCTTTATATTCTCATACATAAAAAGATCACGTGCAGCGTTTCCATTTGCTAAATCCTTTAAAGACATTCCCTGCAGATGATAATCAGTTTTTATTCCAACAGCATCGAGTATGGTAGGGAAAATATCGAGGTTCAATCCAATTTGATCAGTAACTAAAGTACCGGCATTAAAAAATGCCGGGTATCTGATATAACATGGAACTCTCATCGAAGCTTCGGAAGGAAGTCCTTTACCCGATAACTGATGCTCACCATATTGCGCACCATTATCACCCATTAAAATCACTATTGTATTTTTTAAAATACCACGGGCTTCAAGAGAATCAAGTATGCCGCGAACATTATCTTCGGCACCTAACAAACCTTCATACATTAACTCATAATCATTTTTTACTTTTTGTGAATCGGTGAAATAGGGTCTCTCATAAAGGAATGAAGGAAACTTCCAGGTATATCTTGGCCAGTTATCAGGCACAGGAAAATCATTTCCTGCAAGAGAAAGTTTATATTGATCTTGAGGTTCAACCGGGCGATGAGGAACCTGATGCGACACTTCGATAAAAAAAGGAGTATCAAGCTTGGCAACATATTTTTCAGCAGTATCACCAATAATTTTTGTTCTGTGCCCTGCTATTGTTTGAAATTGATTAAAGTACCAGTATTGTCCGTTTACATATTGTGTTGGGCCATTGGTAACAAACCAATAATCCCAACCGGGCTGCGGGCTCGTATCGTGATCAGGTTTTCCAATAAATGCAGTATGATAACCAACTGAATCCAAAACTTTCGCAATAGTAGGAAGGCTCATATAATATTTTCCATAGTTTCCAATTGCACCATTGTTATGCGGATAAAGCCCGGTACTAATTGTACCGCGACCGGGAACACAAAGTGAATAAGTGCAGAAAAAATCTTTAAAATTTGCACCCTCTTCAGCAATACTGTTTATTGATGGGGTAATGAAGTAAGAAGGGCCACCGCTTGGCTGAAATGCATCAAAGCGAACATCATCTAAAAGAATAATAACAACATTGGGTCGGGCTACCTGAGCAAAAGATTGCACTGACATAAACAGGCAGACAATAATCGAAAATAATCGTAATGCACTTTTCATAAATTTTATACCTGGTATTGAATTCATTTACAAAGAAACATTTTTATTTGGGATCACAGCAAAACATTCGGTTAATTCTTCAAAACCGTTCTTACTTCAGAATTTTTACCCTGAATTACGCGGAGGAAATACATTCCCTGCGGTAACTCAGCAGCGTCAATTGTTAAATCGGAAATACCAATAAAGGATTTAACAACTCTTTGATAAACTACTGCACCTAACTGATTGAAAAGTGAAACAACCAAATCTTCATCGCTACCGGTATTTATTGAAACTCCTAACTCATTAATTATGGGATTCTCTTTTAGTATAATAATTATTGTATCGGCGTCGCCATGATGAAAAATGAGTTTCGCATTTCCTTTAAATAAATGACAGTGCCGGTGCACCGTATCGATGCTGGTTTGAATCGTGTCTTCTAAAACAACCTGCATGCTATCAAGTGAAACCCGCGCTGCCGCAACCTGCACCTGATAATCGGGGTGATAAAGAAGATTGGTAAGTCCGAGCGGGTCATTATCCAAATCAAAATATTCTTCAACCTGATGATCGCACAGGTATCGGTTAAATTTGTAATGTGCAGTTCGCAATGCTCGCAATGAAGGGGTAACATCTTCTTCATCATTGTTAGCTGAATCAATTTGAGTAAGTTTAATTTTTTCAAACATAAACTTATCGCGCTTTAAACTTCCGTTGGTTAACTTCTTTAATGAATATCCTTGAAAAGAAAAGTCTGAAGTGTTTTGCTTGGAAACATCTATAATAGTTGGAGCTATGTCAACACTGGTTGCAATAAAGGAAGTATCAGCGTAATGCTTGCCAGCCGGAAACCATTTTGGATACCTTATAAATAATGGTAATTGCATTGAAGGTTCATAAGGCAATCCTTTACCTTTAAGTGTGTGATCACCATAAAGTGCACCATTGTCTCCCAGAAAAATAATCATGGTTTTATCAAGCAAATTTCTGCTTGTGAGTACATCAATGATTCCAACAATATTGTCATCAACACCTTTCAATCCTTCGTAATACAATTCAAGATCGTTATTTAAAGAGGGAGTATCAATGTATAATTTATCAGGCGTATCGAAAAGAAATGAAGGATACAATTTTGTAAACTCAGAAAAATTTGGAGGAATGGGCATTTTTTCATTCGCATAATAATCTACGTATTGCGATTGTGGAGTTACCGGGCGGTGGGGGGCAATATGACCTATGCCAACAAAAAAAGGCGTGTCAACCCGAGCCAGGTATGCCTCAGCGGTATCACTGATAATGTCAGTGGCATGTCCTATAA
>JAJAYG010000363.1 GCA_026786335.1 Chitinophagales bacterium
AATGTGTAAAGAAAAAAATGTTTTGTTTTTGGGTGACGATATTCAAACAGGTCTTGCACGCACCGGAAATATGTTGTGTTGCGATTATGAAAATGTGCGCCCCGATGTTTTGATTTTAGGAAAAGCACTTTCGGGCGGCACTATTCCCCTCTCTGTTGTTTTGTGTGATGATGAAATTATGCTCACCATAAAACCCGGTGAGCATGGCTCTACCTACGGTGGCAATCCGCTTGCATGCAGCGTAGGCATTACTTCATTGCAAGTTTTGCTTGATGAAAAATTAGCTGAGAATTCTTTTTACCTGGGAAATATTTTCAGAGATGAAATCAAAAAAATTAATTCACCATTGATCGCATTGGTTCGCGGCAAAGGATTGCTCAATGCAATTGTTGTAAAAATGAAAAACGGAAAAGAAGCATGGGATTTTTGTCTTGCATTAAAAGAAAACGGATTGCTTGCAAAACCAACACATGGAGATAAAACTCGATTTGCACCGCCACTTGTAATTACAGAAGAGCAGTTGATGGAATGCATTGATATAATTAAGAAAACCGTTGAAGAGTTTGAATAAAATTATTTGATGGCAATGGTAAAATGAAAAACGTTTCGCTGAAAAAGCAAAACGTTTTTCATTTCCCAAAAATATTTATCACCTGAATAACAGCGCACCACTTGGATAATCGAACACGATGTTCATCTTATTCAAGACATCGGCACCAATAGCGACCGGTTGTTTCAAGTCAGTCAGCACTGAAACCAAGACATTTTTTGCAGAACGCTCACCAATCTTAATTGCCGTTTTTGAAATCGGTGAAGTTCCTGAAATGGCGGTGTATCCGTCTTGCGTTACTCCTACTCCGGTGATTCCAGGAGCATATAAAGCTGAAGTTTCAACTCCATTGATTGTGACGGCGAGCAGGTAGCCCATTTCATTTTTCGTAGCAGCCACGGAATTTCCTGAAGCGCTGCCCCTATAATTTTTTTTGACTGCATCTATGGTTGCTTTAACATCGGGATCGGTTGCATTAATTGCCGATGCTTTTGCATAGTAATATAATGATGCTCCATAGTTAGTGCGCAGTGCATTGATGTCGCCCATGTACTTGAATGCACTGAATAATTCCTTTTGGTACTTGGCAGTGTCAGCCGCATATGCCTTATCAATTACGATTAAATAAAAAGGTGCAGCCAATCCTTTTATAGAATCATTTACCGGCTTATCTAAACTTTGCATTATATATGCCCGCCACAAATCTCCAATGGGCCATGCAGGATTCATTTGTATTACATTGATAAAACTTGAATCGGCTCTCTCAAATTCATTGGCGTAGAAGAACGATCTTCCTTCATTAAAATAATCTACCAGTACTGCATTCTTTTTCGAAGCATCAATCTTTTTCTTGTAATCCATTGCTGCTTCATGATAATTCTTTTTATCATACTGCATTTTAGCAAGATCGTTGTATAAATCATACCTGGTACTGTCCATCATGATCGCCTTTTCAATATCCAACACTCCTATAGAATCGTTGCCGGTTTTTATGAGCAGTTTACCATGGTACTCAAAGTCCGATGCAATAATTTTTTCAGGTTCTGCTTTGCTGAAATATGTATTTATATCAATGAGGCCTTGAGGATAATTTCCTGTTTCGTAATTTGCATAACCAAGCAAACGATATAAAATCACTGCATCAGTTCTCGATTTTAATTCGTTAAGAATGTTTAATGCATCCTGATATTTTTTTGTGAGAAAAAGAAACTGCGCATACCTGTATCTGGTGTCATCACCTTTATCAGCAAGTGATAAATATTTTTGATAAGTTTCTTCTGCTTTTTCATATTGCCCGGTGTAATAAAAGAGTTCAGCTTCTTCTCTCAATGCGGGTGGAAAATCAGGAATTGCTTTTAATGCGTTTTGAAAACTTGCGAGTGAAAGATTATAGTTTTGAGCTTTTCTCCAGATTACTCCAATGCGAGTAAATGATTTTGCATAAGCAGGGTTTAATTCTGTTGACCTCTCAAAAGACGAAACAGCATCACCGCTTTTATTCAACATCGCTTCATAAGTTTTTCCCAAAACCCAGTACACTTCAGGAACTTTGTTATTCAATTCAATTGCTTTATTTAATAAGGTAATTGCCTGCTCAAAATTCGGATAATGTGATGCAGAATATGCATCTGCCAAATAGAGATATAAATTAATATCCTTTTGATTGGTAAGTGATTTTGCTTTATCAAAATATTCCTGCGCTTTCTGCTGGTTGTTCTGATCAAGGTAAGTTCTTCCCAATCCAATAAAGTTTGAATATGCTTTTGTATCTACTTCAGTGCCTTTATTAAAAATAATTCTTGCAGAATCAATATTCGTAACAATGCTAAACACAACGCCGAGGTAGTAATAGTTTTTTGATTCAAGCGGTTGTTGTTGAATAAGTTTTGTAAATATTCCTTTTGCCGTAGCATAGTTTTCGGCATCCATTGCTTTTATTCCATCTTCAAAAGATTGAGCTTTAACAATGCTAACGCTGCACAAGAATAACAGGCCAATCAATTTTACTTTTTTCATTTTACCTTTAATTTTTTATTAAGCACGATAATATTAAAATTCATTTCTTAACTCAATTACTCTAACCGGTTGTTTGGCAGCAACTAAACCTGCGTGATGAATTATCAGCTGCCCTTCTTCCGAAATCATGTATGTGGCAAAGCCCGTACCTAATCCAATATGGCCTTCGCGATTTAGTAGGTACAAATCACGAAGAAAAGGATACTGCCTGTACAGCATATATTTTCTGTAAGGCCTGTAAAATACTTTTTGATTTGCTGAATCAGGATTTGAAATACCCATTACTTTGATTCTTTTTAAAAAGCTTTGAGATAAACTATCAGTCGAATTGCTGATTCGGTTAACGCTAATTACGCCAATTGAATTAGGATTATCTTCCACGTATTTAATAATCGCCGAACTTGAATCAACAGCATAAGCTGCCTTGGTAAATTCATTCCCTTTCAAAACATCTTCTTTTATATATCTGATAGTGCTTGATTTGGTATTATCGAAAACCAAAACAATATTATCGAGAGAAGATGCCGAACTAATACTTTTCCAATCAGAAATTTTACCACTCAAAATATTCAGTAATTGCGAATGAGAAAGGTTTGAATCGGGGTTACTAGTATTAACAATAAAAGCAACAGCATCGGTCCCCATTCTTATTTGATATGGGGCTTCTCTGATTTGTTTAAAATATTTCACTTCTTCCTCATTTAACTTTCTTGTACTTATAACAACCGGGAATTTGTTATTAATAAAATCCACCAATACTTCGGCTTCCGGCTTGTAATTTACATTGATTTTTGTATCAGGATAAATATTAGAGAAGGTGCTGATCTCAAGATTAACAATTGGTGCAAAAGATTCATCGGCACCAATAATAATCTGGCCCTTGATAGGGGTATCAACAGTGTGATTTTTAGTTTCTCCATAATTTGAACATGAAGCAAAAACAAAGAGAAATAAAAAAAAATAAATGCTGGCGCTTTTTTCGGGTAATGAAAAGATATAAGACATCAAAATCCTATTTTCTAAGAACATTATTGTAGAC
>JAJAYG010000364.1 GCA_026786335.1 Chitinophagales bacterium
ATTTTATACTGCACGATTTTATAATTCACCGCCGGTTAAGCGGCTTAAAAATGTTTAACACCCCGTATTTTCAGGCAGTCACACGTGCACATAAAATGCATCATAAGCATTTGACTAAAGAAGATGGAGAATCTTTCGGGCTATTATTTATTTCAAAAAAATATTTTAAGAAATGAAGACAACACCAACTAACAATTCAACTGCATCTTCTAAATACCTTATTCGGGATTTTGAAGCGCTGTCAGGAATTAAGGCACATACAATTCGCATTTGGGAGCAGCGTTACGGAATCTTAAAACCTAAGAGAACAGAGACAAACATAAGAAGATACAATGATGAGGAATTAAAGTACCTGCTTAATATTTCTCTTCTTAATAAAAACGGATTCAAGATTTCGAAGCTTGCAGGAATGGCAAAGGTAGAGATTGAAAATAAAGTTAATTCTCTAACGGCTTCAGACTTTGCCTATCCAACGCAAATCAATGCATTGATTGCTGCTATGGTTCATCTAAATGAATTTGATTTCGAGAAAGTGCTAAATGTAAATATTGCGCAACTCGGTTTTGAGGATACCATTGAAAATATTGTTTTTCCTTTTTTGCAACAAATAGGGGTGATGTGGCAAACCGGTTCAATTAATCCGGCGCAGGAGCATTTTATCACAAACCTTACAAGGCAGAAGATCATCGTTCACATTGATAAAATTAAACAAGCACCTACAGAGTTTGTGGGTAAGGCGCTCTTGTTTTTGCCTGAAGATGAATTTCATGAACTGTCATTATTGTACTTCGATTATTTCCTTAAAAAGCATAAGTATCATGTAATGTATCTCGGGCAAAACGTACCGTTAAAAGATGTATTTATTGCCGCTGATCTTTTTAAGCCGCAGCTTGTATTCAGCATTTTTACACAACGTCCGCTTGATAAAAATATTCTTGATTATATAACTAGGTTATCTCAAACATTAAATCTTCAAACAATATTTCTTACCGGTTTCAGAGTGCTTCACTCTAAAAAACTTCGGCCATTCAAGAATGTTAAGATCCTAAATAATTCAAATGAAATTAAACTGGCTTTAGCTGTTTAGTTTTTTTTGTTTCAGTATTTCTTCGCTATAATTTAATTTGTTTACTGTTTAAATAGTTTAGTTAAACAAATAGAGTTCACTCCATTATGGAAACTACTCACGGTTTCTTACAATTCTACTATTATTAATAGGGTAAATTTTGATTCTTAAACTAATTTTGTGTTGGATTGGTTTAAAGGTGTTTGTTATTTTGTTTAAGAAATTATTTTGAAGTTTAAACAAAACACAATATCTTTGCAGCATTAAAAACAAACTAACATGACAAATTCAGAATTTAATGTTCAAGTTAATAACCTTTCAAAAACACTTAAAGGTTTCGCATACCAACTAACCCGTGATCTTGAAGATGCAAAAGATCTTATTCAGGATACCGTATGCAAAGCGCTTGTAAACAGAGAAAAGTTTAATGCAGGAACTAACCTTAAAGCATGGCTTTACACCATTATGCGTAACATCTTCATCAATAATTATAGAAGAACTGTTAAACAAAGAATGATTGTAAACGAAGAGAAGTCGCTAATGATGACGAACCTTGCATCGAGAACAGCATCAAACCTTGGTGAATCTGCATTGATCTCCAGAGAAATTATTTATGCGTTAGAATCAATTGATGATGCTATTAGAACACCTTTCGTTATGCACTTCAATGGATTTAAATATGATGAGATTGCAGAAGAAATGAGAATACCACTTGGTACAGTAAAAAGCAGAATATTTTTTGCAAGAAAAGAGTTGCAGGGTAAATTGAGACATAATAAGTTTTAATATTGAATCATGAAAAAGAAAAAAGTCTTAATCATAGGTACCGGCCTCGGAGGTTTGGCAACAGCGCTAAGACTTAGTTCCCGCGGCTTTGAAGTTGAAATGGTTGAGAAATATCATCAGCCCGGTGGAAGATTAAACAGAATGAGCAAAGATGGATTCGATTTCGATATGGGACCATCATTCTTCAGCATGAGTTACGAGTTCAGGGAATTGTTTGATGATGTAAAGCTGCCAATTCCTTTCACTATAAAACCGCTTGATCCTTTATATGCGGTTTATTTTGCCGGTAAAAAAGATCCATTTCTTATTTATAAAAATAAAGATGAACTCGCAAAGACTTTTGCCGGTGTTGAACCCGACTTCAAAAATAAACTTGTGAAGTATTTGGAACAGGCAAAGGAAATTTTTCACGATACTGAATACAGAATTGTAAAAAAGAATTTTGAATCTCCCTTGCAATATGCACTCTCCCTCACATCGGTTCCTTTAAAGCATGCAGGTGGAATGTTTACCAATATGTGGCAGCGATTGTCAAAGAATTTTGATTCGGAAGAAGTTAAAATTATTTTTTCTCTCGTTGCATTTTTCCTTGGAGCAACACCGTATCAAACGCCTGCAGTTTATTCTTTAATGAATTACATGGAACTTGAACATGATGGTTATTGGAATGTAGAAGGCGGCATGTATAAGATCACTGAATCAATTGTAAATCTGTTAACAGATCGCGGAGTAAAATTTCATTTCAATACTGAAATTATTTCAAGACTTGAAGTTAATGGAGAACTAAATGGTTTTGTTGATGATAAAGGGAAAGAATGGAAGGCCGACATTTATGTAGTTAACGCAGATGCCGCTGCTTTTAGAGGGGGGATTTTTAAGCGTAAAAAATTTGCAGAAAAGAAGCTGGATAAAATGAGCTGGACTTTAGCGCCATTCACCATTTATCTTGGTGTTAAAGGAAAAATTCCGGAACTGCATCAACACAATTATTTTTTAGGCAGCAACTTTAAAGAGTATGCTGATAAAATTTTTAAAACATCAGTTGCTCCTGAAAAACCTTATTACTATGTGAACGTGAGTTCAAGATCAAATCCTGCGTGTGCGCCGGAAGGATGCGAAAATATTTTTATTCTTTGCCCCGTTCCCGATTTAAGATTTAAAAGTAACTGGGATGATGCAGAGCAGTTAACAAAAACTATTATCAGTGACCTCTCTACACGAATTAATTATAACTTGCATGATCAAACAATTTCTCAAACAGTTTTAACTCCGTTAGATTGGGAAGAAAAATTTAATTTGTATAAAGGAAGTGGCCTTGGTTTGGCGCACGGCATGATGCAGGTTGGAGGCTTTAGGCCGGCAAATAAGGATGAAGTTTTTAAAAACGTTTTTTACACAGGTGCCTCTACAATTCCAGGTACAGGTTTACCGATGGTAATTATAAGTTCAAAATTAGTAACTGAAAGAATTGAAAACTATGTTCGAACTGTTTGAGCAATCTGCTTTTAAAACCAGCAAAGAGATCACCAATCTCTACAGCACTTCCTTTGGAAAAGGAATAGAGGCGCTTGATAAAAAATTGCGCAATCCCATTTATGGCATTTATGGTTTTGTGAGATACACTGATGAAATTGTTGACACCTTTTTTAAATTTGATCAGCGCCTCTTGCTTGACGAATTTGTTGAGGAAACTTACAAAGCTATTGACAGAAAAATTTCACTTAACCCTGTCTTGCATGCATTTCAATCGGTAGTAAATGAGTATGATATTGAAAGAGAACTTATTGATGCTTTTATTGCAAGCATGAAAATGGATTTGGATAAAATAAAATACAATCAATTTTTTTACAGCGAATACATTTATGGTTCTGCCGAAGTGGTTGGATTAATGTGTCTTAAAGTTTTTACCGAACGTAATGTGGAATTGTATAATCAACTACAGCCATTTGCAAAAAGTTTAGGTGCCGCTTTTCAAAAAATTAATTTTCTCAGGGATATTCAAAGTGATTTTGAAGATCGCGGAAGAGTTTACTTTCCGGGAGTTGACTTTAGCGCTTTTTCTTCAGAGAAGAAAAAGGAAATAGAAGCAGATATACAGAATGATTTTGACCTTGCCTATAAAGGGATATTGCTTTTGCCAAAGAGTTCGAGAGGAGGAGTTTACCTTGCTTATGCATATTATCTTGCGTTGTTTTCTAAAATTAAAAAAGTGGCCGCCGCCAGAATTTTAAATGAAAGAATCCGGGTTCCGGATAGTGAAAAAATAGTATTAATGACTAAAACTTATTTCAGAAATAAATTCAACCTGATTTAGAATGAACTCTTTTATAAAGATCAATTTTTTTTTCCTTTTTATTTTTTCTTTTTCAATTACCAGTGGATTTACCATTGAAGAGATAAGGACGAGCTATGGAAAAGCCTTGGAGAATTCCAAAATTGCTGATCAACTGTTGCAATCTTTAAACAACGTTACTGTAAATGAACCATTGTTTCTTGCTTATAAAGGAGCAACTGAAGCATTGATTGCTAAGCATGCTTTTAATCCTTATAAAAAATATGAATACCTTGATAAGTCAATGAAAACACTTGCGCAAGCTATTGCTAAGGATCCTCTAAATCCCGAGATTCGATTTCTCCGCTTCACCATTCAATATTACGTTCCTTCATTTCTTGGTTATACAAAAAACCTTGATGAAGATAAAACAGCAATCGTTAAAAACTTTTATGGGCTAAAGAAAATTTACAATCCAGATATGGTCAAGGGCGCAGGAGATCTGTTAATCAGCAGCGGAAAATGTACACCATCAGAAGTGGAACAGATCAAAGCTATGTTATGAAATAGCATTAGTTCGCAATAAATTAATTCAATGCTTCTCTACCTCGCAATAAATTTTTTTACAATACTGTTTCCGCTTCTTTTTAGTTTTGAAAGCAGGATACAATATTACCGGCATTGGAGGTTCGTGATTCCATCTATACTCATCACTGCATCCTGGTTTTTGATTTGGGATTACTTTTTTACTAAAAATAATATCTGGAGTTTCAATGATGATTTTATCACCGGAATACATATTTCAAACTTGCCGATTGAAGAAATATTATTTTTCTTTTGTATTCCTTTTGCCTGCTTCTTTATTTATGTGATTGTAAGAGAACTTATTTTTCTTCCCGCTACTTTAATGAAATTCAGATGGGAAATTTTAGTTTCAGCTTTGTTTTTCTTATTCATTGGATTAAAAAACATAACGCTTACTTATACTGCAGTCGCTTGTACAAGTTTAGGACTGTGGTTATTGCTGTTGTTCATTTTAAGAATTAATTTTTTTACCACATTTTTAATTGCTTTTTTATTACAACTAATTCCATTCATTATTGTTAATGGAATGCTAACAGCGTTCCCTGTTGTTGAATACAATGATCAGTTTAATCTGGGAATAAGATTTTTTACAATCCCCATAGAGGATTTTGTTTATTCTGGATTGCTGATGATTATGAATGTAACATTTTACGAATGGTTTAAAGCAAAAAAAGTAACAGGTAATTTTTAAATTAATAGTTAAATAGAGTTATGAGAATTCAAATAATAAATGAAAAATGTAAATTGATTTTTTTGTTGCTGTCATTGTTTTCTTTTCAAAATTCATTCGCACAAAATGGAATTATTACCGGAAGAGTATATAATTCAATCAATAATGAGCCAGTTGATTTTGCAACCATTGGTATAGAAGGAACAACCTTGGGAACAACCAGTAATGAAGCAGGAAAATTTGAGATTGGCGGATTAACACCGGGGCTTTATAATCTGCAGGTAACTTCGGTTGGATACAGATCAAAAACTATTTTTGAAATCGTTGTAACCAATTCAAAACCCGCCGAAATAGATATTGCACTTGAATCATCAGCAACTGAATTGGAAGAAATCACTGTTAAGTCTGATGCATTTAATAAGAGTGATGAAAGCCCTGTTTCGTTAAGAACAATTGGCGTAAATGAAATACAAAGAAACCCCGGCGGCAACAGAGACATTTCAAAAGTGATACAATCTTTTCCCGGTGTCTCTTATACTGCAACATTTAGAAATGATGTAATCATTCGCGGCGGTGCTCCCAATGAAAATCGTTTTTATCTTGATGATGTTGAAGTGCCGAACATCAATCATTTTGCAACGCAAGGCAGCAGTGGCGGTCCAGTTGGATTGATCAATGTTGATTTTATAAAGGACGTGCAGTTTTATTCAAGTGCTTTCCCGGCCAATAAGGGAACAGGTGTAAGTTCTTTATTTGAGTTTAGACAAAAGGATGGTAGAACGGATCGCCTTGGATTTACTGCAACAGTTGGTTCAAGTGATTTTGGACTTACAGCCGAAGGCCCGGTAGGAAGTAAATCAACTTTTATTTTTTCGGTAAGAAGATCTTACCTCCAATTACTTTTTAAAGCATTGCAACTTCCCTTTCTTCCAATTTACAATGATTACCAACTGAAGTACAAATTTAAATTTGATCAAAAGAATGAGTTGAATATTATATCACTTGGGGCACTTGATAATTTTAAATTAAATCTTGATGCAAATGAAACAGAGAGTCAAAAATATATATTGGCGAATATCCCGGCAAACAATCAATGGAATTATACAATTGGAGCAGTCTATAAGCACTATGGTAAAAATAATTTTATAACTGCCGTGCTCAGCAGAAACATGCTGAACAATGAAGCAACCAAGTATTTAAACAATGATGAAAGCAGCAGCGATAATTTACTGCTCAAATACAAATCTCAGGAGATTGAAAACAAATTGCGGCTCGAAAATTCTTATTTCAAAAATCAGTTGAAATTAAATTATGGTGTTGCCTATGAATTTGTGAAATACAATAATTCCACCTATAATAAAGTGAGCGATCCTTATGGAAATATTTATACTGTTGATTTTACTTCAGATTTAAATTTTTCTAAGTATGCTTTTTTTGGTCAGGCAACGTATCCCTTCTTTGACCGAAGATTAGTTTTATCAATTGGTTTAAGAAGTGATTTCAATTCCTATGATAAAGAAATGAGTAATCCAGTTAAGCAATTATCGCCGCGGCTATCTGCAACTTACAACATCAGTGAAAAATTTAATTTCAATTTCAGCACAGGAATTTATTATCAGCTACCTCCATATACAGTACTTGGCTATCGTGATGCTACAGGTAATCTTGTTAATAAAAACAATGGGGTCACCTATATACGGTCGCAGCATTTGGTTGCCGGTTTTGAATATTATTCTGCAAACAATGGAAGAATTTCTATTGAAGGATTTTATAAAAAATATAATCATTATCCCTTTCTGTTAGAAGATTCAATTTCGCTTGCAAACGTAGGAGCCGATTTTGGAGTTATAGGAAATGAACCTGTTACATCAACTTCAGAGGGAAGAAGTTATGGATTGGAAATATTGGCTCAACAAAAATTACTGAAAGGATTTTATGGATTGGCAGCAATCACTTTTGTAAGAAGTGAATTCTTAGACAAAAAACGAAGTTATGCTCCTTCCTCTTGGGATAACAAATTTATTGTTGCGCTTACCGCGGGAAAAAAGTTCAAGAAAAATTGGGAGTTAGGATTAAAGTGGAGATTCTCTGCCGGTTCCCCTTACACGCCTTACGATACTGTTACGAGTGCGCTCATACCGGTTTGGGATGTCAATCATCAGGGATTACCTGATTACAATTATTTAAATGCTGAACGCATTCCTGCTTACCATCAACTTGATTTAAGAGTCGATAAAAAATGGTTCTTTAATAAATTTAATCTCGATCTCTATCTCGATATACAAAACGTTTACAACTTCCAGGCGCAATTGCCACAATATATTGATGTTGTTAAAGATGCAAATGGATTCCCCATTGTAGATCCTGATAATCCAGGTTCTTATAAAATAAAGTTTATAGAAAACCCATCGGGCAATGTGCTGCCATCGATCGGAATTGTTTTCGAATATTAAATTCTGATTAAAAGTTTAAAGTGATTTCTATCTTTATATCAGGATGAAGGCTAAGCATTACCGGGCAATTTGAAGCTATGTGAGTGATCAATCTTTTGTGCTCGGTAGAATAATTATTTTTTGGGAAATGAAATGTTATCTGCAGCTCAGAAATTTTTCTTGGATTGTTAGCCATCACTTTTGTCACTTCTGCTTTTGCCCCATCAATACTATATCCGTGTGTTCTTCCCGAAATCCCCATAATTGTGAATGCACATGCCACGGCAGAAGTTGCCATTAAATCAGTAGGCGAAAAAGCTTCAGCTTTTCCCTGATTATCCAACGGCGCATCAGTCAAAATTTTTGCTCCCGAAAAAGTATGGGTAAGTTCATTTCTTAAGTCGCCGGAATAAATTACTTCTGCAGTCATTTTTATTTTTTTTTCAAAGGTACAATCCGCATTTAATTTTTCTTCGCAACTCAAATGAAATAAAATTGTCATTTATTGTAATTATTAGATTGCTTAAGAGAAATATTATTTAAGTTTGGGGTGTGAAAAAAATTACCGCCTTCGCAATTTGTTATTTTTTGCTTGTGCTTAATGTTCAGGCACAAACTTTTGAAACACGTGGTTTAATTTATAACCATGAAATGAGTGGCGGACTTCTCATTCACACTGCAGGTTGGAGTTTATTTCTTGATCTTGCAAAACGTGAAGAGTATCGAAAAAAAAACTTATGGGAATTTGAAATCACCCAAACGCATCATCCTAAAGAAATAAAACAAACAATTGATTTCGGTCTAACTTTTTATGGGTTTAACTCACCAAAACCCTTCTTCTATGGCAAGCAAAATAGTTTTTACAATATCAATGTTTCTTACGGGAAACAATTCTTGCTCGCCGAGAAAGCAGAGAAACGCGGAGTGGAGGTTGGCATAAAATTACTTGGCGGTTTATCACTCGGCGTTTTAAAACCCTATTACATAAATGCACTATACTCAAGTGATGTGCATAACGACTACGGAATTACAGCGATTCGTTATACTCCCGAAACGGCTGAAAAATTTCTTGATTGGTTTAGCATTTATGGAGCATCCGGTGTTTTTTATGGATTCGATCATATGAGTGTAGTTCCGGGAATCCACCTCAAAGGAGGATTTAATTTTGATTGGGCTGGCGAAGAACAATCACTCAAAGCTCTTGAAGTTGGAATCGTATTCGATGCTTACTA
>JAJAYG010000365.1 GCA_026786335.1 Chitinophagales bacterium
GCGGAAGGGAGTACCGTAGGTGTAGAGCCAGGCGTTGGAGGGGTGGTAGTGCCGTGCGTGCGCCGCCCGCAACTGGGCGTAGGTGAGGTCGAGAATCTTCTCCGGCTCGCCGCCGCTTTCGTGCTGCATCAAGGCGCTAGCGCAGAAAAGGAGCCAACACTATTTCCCCAAAGAAGCCACACCCATTTCCCCTAGGAGCCAACACCATATCCTCCGCCGCTCCAGCCTGTGTTTACCAACCAAACATTTGCTTTGTGCTTGCGCATTTTTTCTGCTAACATGCCTGCATATTTATTTGGGTCGAGTGGAAAAAACGGTGCACCAAAGCAAGTTGAGAACGTAGTCTTGGGTTCAGTAATTCCTGCTTCTGTTCCTGCAACTTTAGCTGTATAACCACTGAGGAACCAGTACATCGCCTGGCCTTCTGTAAGCTTTGAAATCGGAGGCAAAACACCAAATGCATCGCAAGTGAGAAAGAAAATATTTTCGGGATGCTTTCCAATACTTGGCTCTACTGCATTGGCAATAAAATCGAGAGGATAACTTACGCGTGTATTTTCTGTTACTGAAATATCATCGTAGTTTACAGTTTTAGTTCCGGGAACAAAACGAATATTCTCCAGCAAAGAACCGTGTTTTATGGCGCGAAAAATTTCAGGTTCTTTTTCTTCACTTAGGTTAACGCACTTTGCGTAGCAACCACCTTCGAAATTAAATACACCTTCATCACTCCAACCATGCTCATCATCACCAATCAATCCGCGATCGGGATCTGCACTGAGTGTAGTTTTTCCAGTGCCCGATAATCCAAAGAAAATTGCTGTGTCTTTTTCTTTCCCAATATTAGCAGAGCAATGCATTGCGAGCACGCCTTTATCTTGCGGTAACACATAGTTAAGAACTGTAAAAATTCCTTTTTTGATTTCACCGGTATAAGCAGTTCCTCCGATGATGATCATCTTGCGGGTAAAATTTAATACTGCAAAATTTCCCGACCGAATGCCATACTTCTTTGGGTCGGTTTTATAAGTGGGTGCATGAACAATAATCCAATCGGGTTCAATGGTTTTTAATTCTTCTTGCTTAGGTCTAAGAAACATATTACCTGCAAACATTGCTGCCCATGGTAGTTCTGTAATTACTCTTACGTTCAGTCTGTAATTAGGATCGGCACAGGCGAAAGAATCTTTGACATACACTTCTTTTCCATCAAAATAATTTAACAACTCATCAAGCAGCGGTTGAAAATTCTTTTCTTCAAATGGCTGATTTACTTCGCCCCAATAAATTGTGTTTTCAGTAACGGTATCTTTTACAATGTATTTATCTTTTGGAGCTCTGCCGGTAAATTCACCGGTGTCAACTGTGAGCGCACCACTGTCTGCAATTTGCCCCATACTTTTTATAACTGTTTGGTCAATGAGTTGATCTTGCGACCAGTTCCAGTTGATAATGCTCAAGTTTTTAAATCCGTAATCTGAAAGATTATGTTTTGGATTCTTAATTCCAGTTTCCTGCATGTGTTACGTTTTGATTAATTTTTTTGGTGAGGGTTGCAAAGATAATGTGCGAATGATTTAGTTGTGAAAAGATAAATTATTTGACATTAGGCAAAAGTTTTATTTCACCATTTTACTTCTCTTAACTTTGCTGCTGAAAATGAAACCCAACCTTGAAAATTTTCCCGATAAAAGCACAATAGTAATTTCCTGCGCCCCACATATTTCGCCTTACCTCAAAGCAGAACTTGCCTCACTTAATTTTAGTACTGATTCTGAAGCAGCAACCTCCATTTCGTTAACCGGAAGTTTTGATGATTGTATCAAACTCAATCTCCAATTATTTACAGCAAGCCATGTTTTTTTTCTGATCGATCAATTCAAATGCTCAACCCTTGAGGAATTGTATGAAGGGATTAAGAAAATTGCATGGGAAAACCTCATCGAAGAAGAAGGATATTTTTCAGTTCACTCAATTACAAACAGCTTGGCTGTAACCAACACCATGTTTTTAAATGTGAAGGTTAAAGATGCAATTGCCGATAGGTTTATGGAAAAATTAAATTGCCGGCCGTATTCAGGATCTGACAAAGACCGCACTGTGATTTTTGTTTTCTGGAAAGATGGTGAAGCATTGGTTTATTTGGATACAACGGGCGAGTCACTTACAAAACATGGGTACAGAAAACTTTCGGCAAAAGCACCTTTGCAGGAATCCCTTGCAGCAGCAATGTTATTATCAACAAGATGGGATCGCAAGTCAACCATAGTAAATCCAATGTGTGGTGGTGGCACCTTAGCCATTGAAGCGGCACTGATTGCCATTAAAAAACCACCCGGACTTATTCGTAAAAATTTCGGTTTCAGGCATTATAAATTTTTTGATGAAAATGAATTTAAACTTTTGGAAAAAGAAGTAGCTGATAAAGCAGCAGACAAAATCAGTTTCACAATTATTGCAACAGACAATGACGAACATACATTGAATGCTGCAAGAAGAAACGCAGAGCTTGCAGGCGTTTCTCATTTAATAGAATTTTCAAACTGCAACTTTGAAAACACGCCTGTGCCCGAAGAAAAAGGAATTGTGATATTTAATCCCCCCTATGGCGAAAGACTTGGTTCGGTTACCGAATTGGAAGAAACTTATAAAGGGATAGGAAGTTTTTTAAAGAAGAACTGCTCTGGTTATTTTGGTTATGTGCTTACCGGCAACATGGAACTTGCAAATCACATTGGTTTAAAACCCAAATCGAAAAAAACTTTTTTTAATGGTACTCTTGAATGCAAATTGCTGGAGTATGAAATGTATTTGGGAACAAAGAAGCAACCGCGTGAGAGCATTGCTCCAGTTGAGTAACATTTAATATTGCTGATTAAAATCATTAGCTGAACTTTACAGTTTAAATATCTTTGTCGAACTTCAGTTCCCAAAAAATATTATTCAGAAAACTTTTTCGCTTATGAAAAAACTTCTTCCAACAATTATATTTTTCATTTCAATCACTCAAATTTCTATTGCTCAGGAATGGAAAGATGTGGCTCCAATAATTTATGATAATTGTTCTGGCTGCCACCGCCCCGGAGAAATTGGGCCATTCTCATTGATGAGTTATCACGATGCATCGAACCCTGATAAAATTTACACCATGCAATCCTATGTAAATTCAGGTGCCATGCCGCCTTGGAAAGCAGATGCAGCTTATCGCCACTTTTTGGATGAGAGGGTTTTATCACAATCTCAAAAAGATTTGATTTCAAATTGGGTTGATGCAGGCGCACCTGCAGGTGATACTACACTCGCTCCTCCTCCGCCAATATTTCCCACTGGTTCTCAACTTGGAATTCCGGATAAAGTTTTAACAATGGCGCAACTGCACACTACGAACGGAAACAGCACCGATGAGTATGTATGTTTTGTTTTGCCTACTGATTTTATTGCTGATCAAAATATTTCTGCCTTAGAATTCAGAGCAGGAAATGGGGCTGCAGTTCACCATGTGTTTCTTTATTTATGCCCCGACAGTTCTGCTTATGATCTTGATTTAACAACGCCAGAATATGGTTATCCTTCTTTTGGTGGAGCCGGAGATGTGAGTGCAGACTTTTTAGGATTGTATGGGCCGGGAATGGTAC
>JAJAYG010000366.1 GCA_026786335.1 Chitinophagales bacterium
CCTTCCTGCAATCGGCGGCAATATTAGAGGGTGCGCTTAAAAAATTCGTTGCTGCAAATAATTTAATTGATAGTGAGTTAATCATTTATTCCAACTGGGCCGATTGGCGCGCATTGGCTGCAACACAAGTTTCTAAAAATGTGATTGCTGTGTCAAGAGCACACAATGCCGATGTGTATTTTGAACGCCATCCGAAATCTTATCTACCGTTCAGGAAACTGCTCTTGGAAAATCTTGATGCCGTTTTCTTTATTTCTGAAAATGGAAAAGCATATACGGTTTCTAAAATGCTGGGGGGGCTAAAAAAAGATTTACTGGTTGCAAGATTGGGGACTCCTTTTAAAGGAAGAAATCCTGATGCAGATGAAAAAGTATTGACAGTTGTTAGCTGTTCAAGAATGGATCGTGTAAAAAGAATAGATTTAATAGGTGATATTTTATGCAAGAGCAATTTGCCAATCAGGTGGATTCATTTTGGAGATGGTAATTCGAGAAATGAATTGGAAGTTTTGCGAAAGGAATGGATGAAAAAATTGCCGTCTCTTACCATCGAATTCATGGGCAATGTTTCGAATGAACAAGTAATGCAATTTTATCTTTCACACCATGTTGATCTTTTCATTAACACAAGTGAATATGAAGGAATACCGGTGGCAATGATGGAAGCGATGTCAACCGGGATTCCTGTAATGGCTACCAATGCAGGTGGTGTAAATGAGTTGGTGAATGATGAAAATGGAAAACTGATTCAACAGCCGGTTAACATTGAAGAAGCAGCTAAGTGGTTGCATAAATTTTATTCTTTATCATCCGAAGAAAAAAAATTGAAACGGGAAAAAGCATTTGAAATGTGGAATAAAAATTTTAATGCAGCAATAAATTCTCTTGTGTTTGCAAAAGAGTTGCTTGAATTGAAAAAATGATTTGAGAATCTTTTCTATGCCTTCAAAAACTGAATCAACCTATCATCAGCGATTTTATTGAGTTCCTTAACATAAATAATTCCTTTCTCCGAAATTTCTTTTCTGTTTTCCAGAACCTGTAATGCCTGATTATAAATTGCTACCGCATTATCAAAATCTTCTACTACAAGCGCTTCCTTTAAATCAATATCAAAATCTAATATGCCGCTGTTGTATGCCGCCAAACATGGAACACCCATCATCAAACTTTCAGTAACCAATTGCCCCCAGCATTCACTAAATGTTACATAGAAGTTAAGTGACATGGAGCCAACCAGATTTAAAAACTCACTGTGGTTTTCAAAATATTTATGCTGAACTATTCTGCTGTTTGATTTTAAATAATTGAGTTCATCCGTTTTTTTTACATGCACTTTTGCTTCAGAAAAAAGTAAAGCTGCTGCAACCTGATTATGAAAATTTTTTCGATAGTGTCCCGAACCCAGCACGCCAATGTGCAGTTCATCCTTTTCGAAATTTATTTTCGCAGGTTTAAGTTCTGGAGTTTTAAGTAAAAGGTGATGCGTGTTTAATTTTTGAAGCGAATAAAAAAGTTCAGCCATTCCCTTTTTTACGAAAGCCAGTTTTGTAATTTGTTTTGACGAGGTTATCTCGAGCAACCAATCGAGGTAGTCGCTTGCATCAAGACCATACTCCGTATTGCTTGACAATGAACCATGATAAATGAAAAGAATTTTCGCCGATAAATTTTTATGGGATTTAAGTGTGTGAATTAAAGTTTCGCAATATCGAGGCATGCCGCTAAAAACAATTGTTTCAAATTTTAAACCTGCAATTGCTTGCGCTATTTTTTTTAACTCGGCAACCGAATAAACACTCTTGGAAAAATATTGAGGCAGCACAAGCGTATTCATCGGGAACAAACCGAGCGTAGCAGATTTTACACCCTGATAGTTATTACCGGTTACATCAGGACAAATTGCAAGCACAGAATAGTTGCTTCGAATTTTTTGTACCTGTTGAATAATTTCATCAACAGAAACTTTGACTCTCAATAAAATATGGCGCTGCTCGCGTAATTTTTTAAGCATGGTACTTCAGCATTTTACCCGATGATGAATTTTTTCTTTTGTATTGAAACAGGATGATAAAAGTATATTTCTTCCACAAACCCCATGTTTTTTTCCGCAAAATTTTTTCCCTTAAATCTTTAACAACTGCATGATGAAAAAGAATTTGCTTTTTAAAAAACATTTCATTGAGAAAAATATTTTCAAACAATAGAATTTGATTAGCAAGAAAATAAAACTTACCATGAATCTTCATCATGCATAACCAATCGCTGATCATTATCTGCTCAAATTTTTTTATTGAAACGTCGGTGCCACCGCCGCCAAGATGTGTAATTGAAGTTACAGGATAGTAAATTACACTGTACCCATTTCTTCTAATAAGGTTTCCAAATACCACATCATCACTGTAAAGAAAAATATCTTCATCTAAATAAAAACTCTTTTCAATCACTGTTTCTCTTTCCATCATTAAAAAAGCGCCGCAAAGCCAATCAACTTTTGATATTTGAGAAAACCATTGCTCATCGCGCTGCTGAAACTTCTTCTTTATTCGGTACCCAAATAATTTGATGTAAAACGGATTAGTCTGTAAGGTGTGCAACATTGTTGCAGCACCCCAATAAAAACTTTTTTGCAAATCTCCCTTTACGTTATTCAACCTGCATCCAACAGCGCCGATATGCTCATTTGAATGTGTTTCAAAATACTCAATGCATGAAGAAATGCAATTTGAATTCAGAATCGTATCGGGGTTCAAAAGCAAAACATATTTTCCCTTTGCCGCACGCAATCCAATATTATTCGCTTTGCAAAAGCCTGCATTGTATTCAAGTTTTATAACAGAAACATCAGGGAATTTTTCTCCAAGCAGAATTTGAATATCATTCCGCGAATGATTGTCAACGATGATCACTTCTTTAGAAAGCGAATTTTCGAATTGCATTAATGATTGAAGGCATGGAATAAGAAAGCGCTCATCATTGGTGTTGACGATTATGATTGAGAGGATCGGTTGTTCGCTTTTCATTTTACTTTTTGAATCCAGAAGCTTCCTGCTTTGGTAATTGCTGCAGGGTAAAAATCAAGTGCGCTTTTAATTTTTTCTTCATTCATTAACTGAAAATAGCGCCCAGCAAAAAGAATTTTAAATGAATTGTTGAATGAAAGAAAAGATTGAAGTATGTATTGCTCATTCCAAAATCGATGTTCTTTAATGATCCATTCTTCGGGATATTCCTCGGGTAAAAAAATATCATGGAAGTGAATGATTACACCGGCATTCAATTGTGGCAGCACCTGATCGAAATAATATTCCACATCGCTTCCTGCTTTTAAAACATGCGATGAGTCAATGAAGAGAATATCTCCGGCTTGCAGTTTTTGAAATTCGCTGATCGAAATTTTTTGCACTTCAGTTTCCAGTACTTTCTTCAATCCTTTAAATCCATTTTTTAAAATCTGATTTGTAAATGGTTCAATGCAAATTAAATCGCAACTCTTTCCCTCATTTTCATTTTCATTTATTGCCGTAGCAGAAAGTTTGGTGGAATTTCCTCCGCCCACTTCAATCATAAGCTTGGGTTTGTAATGGCGGATCATCCCGTAGAGTGCAACAGCATCCATACACATAAAGCCGCCGTTGTTCCAATAATATTCATAATCAACATTAGTTTTTTCGAATGAAAATTTTGAATACTCTGGTTTGAAGGTGCTGAAATAATTGAAGTGGCTGATTTGTTCAGCTTCATTTAAATCAAGAGCCGATAAATTTTTTGAGTCACTAAATAAATTCTTATCCAATGTCGAAGTATCGGGAACAGGATTGTAGAAATGATTATCATGTACATGAATTCCTTTCGATTGAAAATACTCAAACAAAGATTTATCATTCAGGATTCTGAGAAACCATGGACTCTTATAAATTTTCTTCTTGATCCATTGCTTAATCATTCGGGCGGCATTTAAACATCATAACAACATCGGTAAGGTTAGCAGAAAATTTTGGAAGCCGCGGTGCACTTTTCGAAAAAATATTTCTGAAATATGTGAGAAAGGGAATGTGATCAATAAATTCTCTGAGCGGATTTACTTTCCAAGGCGATTCATATTCTTCAATCACATACCCCGCTTTCAAAATCATTTCTTTGGTGGTTTTTTGATTGAAGAATCGCAAATGTGTTTTGTCCATTACTCCGGTTTCTTCATAATCAAAATTCCCAAAAAACATATTGAATCTTGAATCGGCATTGCTGATGTTTGGCAATGCGATAATCAGCAATCCGTTTTTGCCAAGAAACTTTTTCGAGTTTGCCAAAACTTTCCATGGATCATTCAAATGTTCGAGCACATGCTCAAACATGATGACATCAAATTTTTTATTACGCAGTTGCAGCCAAAAATCTTCGTGCTCAATATCTCCACAATATGATTCTTTCAAAAATGGTTTTGCTTCTTGCAATGCCTTTGCATTAATTTCAATTCCGGTTACTTCACAATTTTGTTTTTGAATCCACTCTGAAAAATCTCCCGAATGGCAACCTATTTCAAGCACTTGCTTTCCTTCGCCAATCCATTTTAAAATAATTTTTGATTCGAGCGGGAGGTCGCCCAACATTTGCCACTTGTGTTTGTATTGTAAATTCTCTTCGAAGATCATTGATTGAAATATAACCGCTTTCTGCGCCACGCAAGATAGTATGTAATTTAATCTTGATCTCTTATGAGAAACTGAGCTAAGCAGATACGCTGATTGATTTCATTTAAGAAAATGATTCAAAGAAAATTGCAGATGTTTGTACGAGAATTATACAAAATCAAACTTTAAATTCTTCAACTTTAGAAATTGAAAAAACTACTAAAGAAAATATTCAATCAGTTTGAGGTTTTAGGACCGGTATCCAACTTTATTATCAATAGAAAATACCGGCGCTTTTATGAAAACTACAATGCTGAATTAAAATTATACAAGCAATTCGGCCGCATGAATCTTGTTTTTGATATTGGTGCGAACAAAGGAAACAAGGCAGACGTATTCAGTTCACTCAGCAAAAAAGTAATTTGTGTTGATCCTGATGAAAAAAATAATGAGATCCTTAATGCAAGGTTTCAATTCAATAAAAAAATTTCAATTGAATGTGTGGCTTTGAGCGATAAGGTGGGTGAAGAAACTTTTTACCTGCTTGAAGAAGGCGAACAGTTGAATACTCTGAGTGAAAAGTGGAAACAGGTAATTGAATCGCCAAACAATCAGCGATTTGATGAGGCGAGAAATTTCAAGAAAAGTATTCCTGTTAAAACAAAGACACTCGACGGACTCATTGCTGAATTCGGAAAACCCGATTATGTAAAGATTGATGTGGAAGGGTATGAACTGAAAGTTTTAAATGGCTTGAGTACAGCGCTTCCGATGATATCATTTGAGAGTAATCTCCCTGAGTTTATAGATGAAACATTCGAATGCATTGCAAAGCTTGATTCTCTAAGCACAACTTCTGTTTTCAACATTTCGCGCGAGTTTAAATTTTTATTTGATGAATGGTTGCATGCAGATGCATTTAAAGAAAAATTTAAACTGACTGATCTTCATTCAAACACTATTGAAATTTATTGCAAGACTGTTTTGATGTGAGATTTCAAGATCACCACTCAGGCAGAAATCATTTTTTTTTCTTTTCAGGAAAAATTGCTTTGCGAATTGCATTTCTAAATCTGTAACCTGTTGTTCGCCATGATTTAGCGTTCTTGCCATATTGATAAGGAAGGGATTTAATTCCCATAGAGAAGAATTGTAAAACATTTCGCTGTTTCAGGTTTTCAAATGCAAGAAACTCGAGATGATCTGCTCTGTGCAATGCAATTGAACTTCGGTAATCAGCACTCAAAACTTTTGATAAGTTATCAATGTTGTAAAGAAGATTTTTCGATTTATACATTACATCTTTCTCTGCGCTTATAATTCCACCTTCATGAATGCGGTAAACAGAAGCGGGATAATCAAGGTATCCGAAATCGCCATGTAAACTCAGCAACCCTTCCATCGCAATATCGAGATTGTAAATAATTCTCATCCATTCAGGCAATGGGCTGGGTAACGCATTGGATCTTAAAAGCCAGGTTGACGGTGAAGCAATTGCAAAATTATTCAGCATCCATTTGAAAGAATGTTTAGTTGGTCGCGCAGAATTGATCATTAAATTATTCAGTAATTGATCACCATTTCTCATCACAAAATTATTCGTGTAACACAATGAACATTCTTTATTCTTCTCGAGAAAGTCAACTTGCTTTTGAAGTTTTAATGGATCAATCCAATAATCGTCGCCATCACAAATTGCAATGTATTCTCCGGTGCAGGCAAGTAAGGTTTGATCAAGGTTTGCAAATACTCCAATGTTATTCTGATTGCAGATCAACTTTATTTTTTCGGGATTCTTTTTTTTAAAATCAAGCAAAATATTTCTGGTATTGTCGGTAGAACAATCTTCACCAACAACAATTTCAAAATCGAAATTTGTTTGTTGCATGAGAAAACTATCCAATGCCTTTGCAATAAATGATTCGTGATTATAAGTGATGCAGCAGATACTAACCTTCATTTCTCACCTATTGGTTTTGCAGGAATACCGATTACAGTTGTGTGAGCAGGTACATCTTTGTTAACCACAGCACCTGCACCAATAATGCAGCCGTCGCCGATTTTTACACCCGGCAATGTAACAGCACCGGTTCCAAAAAAACATTTATCTCCCACAATTGTTTTTCCCGATAGACTTACGCCGGGAGAAAATTCGCAGAAGCTACCGATCACGCAATCGTGGCCGATGGTAGTATGTAAATTAAATAAGCAACCTATTCCGGTTTTAACATCTGATGTAATAATTACACCTGTCATAATACATGAGCCTGAACCAATTTCATTTCCAAATTTTCCTATTGCAGAATGTGGTGAAATAATGGTGACCGGATTGCCGCCCACTGATATTAATTTCTCAAACAAAATTTTTCTTGCAGCGGTCTTGCCGGTTCCAATTGCAAATTCTTTTCCATGAGTTGAAAAATATTTTTTTACTCCATCAATATTTTTTATTACAGGAAAATTACCATGGATAAAATCGGGCGCATCATCATTTTGATCATCAAAAAATGCAACAACAGCA
Organism: Chitinophagales bacterium; assembly: GCA_026786335.1. GTDB lineage: Bacteria > Bacteroidota > Bacteroidia > Chitinophagales > UBA10324 > JAJAYG01. The sequence continues at coordinate 7,153 of JAJAYG010000366.1, forward strand.
GCTTCATCTTTCTGCAATATCACCTCTAATAATTCTTTGGCAAAACCGCCTGCACCTGCAATAATCATTTGAAGGTTGATTTAATAATGGTGCAAATATTCTCAACAATTTCTAATTCAAGGTCGGCATAAAGCGGAAGACAAATTACTCTTGGTGCAATAC
>JAJAYG010000367.1 GCA_026786335.1 Chitinophagales bacterium
CATGTATGATGATGTGATGGATACCAAGTTGCTTTGCAACCGCAACCGTATCATCGGGGCTGGCATCATCCACTAAAACAACTTCATCAACAATATCGAATGGTATTTCGAGATACGTTTGCTTTAATGTTTGAGCTGCATTGTAAGCAGGAAGTACAACTACAATTTTTTTATTGTTAAGCATTGCGTCAAAAATAGTTGAGAATATTTGCAGGAATTAAATGAATTAGAATCTTTAGTATGGCAACCAGAAAAATAAACAGCTCATCTACTTTGGCAATCTAACGGCCGATGCTTGCGATAGAAATTCTGCTACTGCTTCATTTCCCTTTTCACCCAAAGAAACTGTGTAGTTGGTAACATAAAGTTTGATGTGCTGCCACATTACTTCTTCATCCATTGACTGTGAATATTTCTTTACAAAAAGAATCACTTCATCAGGATTATTAAAAGCATATAAAACACTTTCGCGAATGAGCGAAGAAACTGTTGAGATAATATTTTCAGGGAGGTTTTTATTTGCAGCAATGCAGCCAAGCGGAATGGGTAAACCGGTTGCCTGCTCCCACAACTCACCCAGGTCAACCACTTTTTTCAATCCGCGTTTTTTATAAGTAAATCTGTTTTCATGAATGATAACTCCCAGATCGGTTGTGCCATTCAATACTGCATCTTCCACTTCCGAAAAAAGCAGCTCTCTTCTGTTTTTTGCTTTTGGAAAAAAGAAACTGAAAAGAAGGTTTGCTGTGGTATTAATACCGGGGATGGCAATGGAGCATTTTGAAATCTCTTCAGCAGAAATATCTCTTTTCGAAATTAATAATGGACCGCAATTATTTCCTAGAGCGCTGCCCGAATCAAGCAGATGATAAAGGTGCTGCACATGAAAGTAAGTTGCAAAGCTGAGTTTTGTAATATCAAGTGAGCCGGCAAAAGCTTTTCTGTTCAATGATTCTACGTCTTCGATTACCGGAAAAAATTCGAGGCCTTGTGTGTCAATCTTATTGTGAAGTAAGGCGTAGAAAATAAAAGTATCGTTAGGACACGGTGAAAAACCAAGCGTAAATTTCATAAATCAAAATATGGATTCCATGTTAAAGATAAAACACTTTTATTGTTGTTGTTGATTTCTTGATTTCCCAAATAATACCCCTCTTAATGATTCTTTTACTTTTGAAAAAATAGTATAACGTGACTGAACCTAAAATTGTTCTTGCTTCGAAATCTCCCAGACGACATGAGTTGTTAAGGAACATGGGAATTGAATTCACGTTAATGGTTCCCGATGTAGAAGAAACTTACGCTGATGATTTGCCGGTACGAATGGTGCCCGCTTTTCTTTCCTCAAAAAAAGCAAATGCAGTTGTTGAATATATCAGGCAAGATCAGTTGATCATTGCTGCCGATACTGTTGTTTTGTTGAATGATAGAATTTATGGCAAGCCTGCTAATGAAGCAGAGGCGATTGAAATGTTGCAAATGCTCTCGGGAAATATGCATGAAGTAATTACCGGTGTTACAATTAAATCAAAGGAAAAAGAAATAACTTTTGCAGAACTCACCAGAGTTTATTTTAGAAGACTGAGCAATGAAATGATTTTGCATTACGTAACAAAATATCATCCTTACGATAAAGCCGGTGCTTACGGCATTCAGGAATGGTTTGGCTATGTTGCCATTGAAAAGGTTAATGGCTGCTTCTTTAATGTAATGGGTTTGCCTACCAGCAGACTTGTGAAAGAATTAATTCCGTTTGGAATTGATGTTACTGCAAGTTGATTGCATTTTATTTTTATATTGAGTGAATGCAGAATGATGATAATGCAATCAATTATTTTAAAGGCCGCGGCGCTCAGGTAAAACCGCAAAATCATTTTCGAAAATTAGAATATGCGCAAGAGCATATTGAAGCGATCGACGAAGAATTATTTTCTGATCCCAAAACAGAAATCTTTTTCGAGCATCCCAAAAAAATAATTAATAAAGTTATTAGCCCCGATATTGGTTTGGATTACTCAATGAATCCATACCAGGGTTGCGAGCACGGTTGCGTTTATTGTTATGCGCGCAACACACATACTTACTGGGGTTTTAATGCCGGGCTCGATTTTGAAACCAAGATCATTGTGAAACCCGATGCGCATTTACTTTTGGAAAAAGAAATTTCGAAACCAAATTATAAAGTTAAACCAATCATGCTTTCGGGAAATACAGATTGTTACCAGCCGCTTGAAAGAAAATTTGAGATCACCCGAAAAATGCTGATGGTGCTTTTGAAATTCAAACATCCCGTTGGCATCATCACAAAAAATAGTTTGATACTTCGAGACCTTGATATTTTAATACCAATGGCTGAAATGAATTTGATTTCGGTTTCGATTTCAATTACTTCACTCAGAGAAAAAACGCGAAGAATGCTGGAGCCGCGAACAGCATCAGTAAATAAAAGATTAGAAACCGTAAAAGTTTTATCACAGAATGGAATTCCGGTTAATGTAAATGTGGCTCCAATTATTCCTTCCATTAACAGTGATGAAATTCCTGCTATCATAAAAAAAGTAGCCGATGCAGGAGCAAAGAGTGTGATGTATACAATGGTTAGATTGAATGGCGATGTTGCAATAATATTTGAAGACTGGATTCGAAAAAATTTCCCTGATCGTGCAGATAAAGTTTTAAATCAGATCAAAGAAATTCATGGTGGAACTCTAAACGACAGCAGATTTGGAAAACGAATGAGAGGAGAGGGAAATACAGCAGATGCTATCGAACAATTATTTTCGGTTTCGAAGAAAAAATATTTCGCCGGTAGAAAAATTGAACCGCTCGATTGCAGTTTGTTTGTTGTACCCGGCTTGCAAAAGCAGATGGAATTATTTTAATTCATCATCCAATGCGTAAACCATTCTTTACTGCTCGCTCCGGTTCTATTAATGTAATTTCCTTTTCAGCACCAACCACTCCAAGCACTAAACACTCTGAGAAATAATTTGCAATTTGTTTCGAAGGAAAATTTACAACAGCTATTATTTGTTTGTTAAGCATTGATTCTTTGGAATAAATTTTTGTGATTTGTGCTGCCGATTTTTTTATTCCCAATTCACCAAAATCAATGG
>JAJAYG010000368.1 GCA_026786335.1 Chitinophagales bacterium
GGATAAGAGTGGCAAAATTCCAAAATGTTTATCTGCAAATAATGGAGTCCATTGCGTATCGGTTAAGAAGTCCCAAATGGAAACTTCCTTAAAAAATTCAAATGCCTGAATTGAAAGTACCATGATTATTCCCACGGTAGTAAACACAGAAACGAGAGCGCATAGCAGTAGTAAAACTTCTACTATGCGCTCTCTGGCGTAAATATATCTGCTGCGTGAAATTATAAACTGTCTTTTCTTATCAGTGAATGATTCACCTGAATCAACCAATTCAGAATTTACAGTTTCTGGTGTCATTGCAATTATTCAAAACTAAAAAAATTTATTGAACTGTGGTGCCTTTCAATTTTACTTCGAGTGTTGTTCCAACTTCCTGACCATCTGTATAAATGCTTCCTTCTGTCTTTTTACTTAGGCGATCAAGTACAATTGTATACAAATCATTTTGCAATGAAACATATCCAACTTCTGCTGAAAGTTTCGATGCATTGTTTACGTAATAAGTCGCGAAGTCATTTATTTCTTTATTATCAAGTGCTGTAGCATTAATATAAATTAACAATACTCGTGACAGAGGAGCATATGTTCCGTTCTGTACTGTTTCTAATGTTGGAAGAATCGCGCCTTTCCCATTAGCATCATTTTCATCATCAATGGCTACAAGTTTCAATTTGTCTTTATTCTCTTCAAAATATGCCAATCCAAAATAACCGAGTGCTCCTACATCTGCTGCAACACCTTGCACCAATGTGTTATCATCTTCCGATGCCGTATAATCACCACGGCTATCGCCCTTCTTATTGTTAATTGCTTCTGCAAAATAATCGAATGTGCCACTGTCAGTGCCTGGGCCAAAGAGTGAAATTGATTTTTTAGGAAATCCTTTTCTTACCTGATCCCATGAAGTGATTTTCCCCTGCGCCGCAGATTCCCAGATCGTTTTTAATTCTGCAGTTGTTAAATGGTTCGCCCAAGTATTTTTAGGGTTTACAACTACCGCTAAACCATCATAAGCAATCGGCAGTTCAATAAATTTTATTCCTTTTACTGCGCAAGCATCAGCTTCTTCTTTTTTTATTGGGCGCGAAGCATTGCAAATTTCAATATCGCCTGCACTAAATTTTTTCATTCCACCACCTGTGCCCGATTCAGCAATGGTAATCTGTAGATTAGCATTAACAGCTTTATAATCTTCGGCAACAGCTTCACTAATGGGGTAAACAGTTGATGAACCGTCAATCTTTAATGTGGTTTGTGTTTGCGCTCCTTCTTTGTTTTCGGTATTTCCAGAATTGGAACATGAGTTTAAAATAAGAGCAAGTGCTCCGATTGCAAGAATTTTTTTCATTGATTTTTTATTTGGCTGGTTAAATTATTAATTGAAACTTATGATAGTTTCATATGGCAAATATATTCAGTGGAAATTCAGTACAGAATTATAATACATTATCATAATGTTATCTTAAAAAAAGAATGATAACAAATAATTAATACGGACAGGTCAAAATGGAATAGTTTGAAGAAGAATTTACACTAAGGACTTATAGAATTACCTCTATGTTAATCAATTCAAGCTGTTTCAATTATGCATTAATATTAATTACTCAAGATTATTCACCGAATAAGTAAAACAAATGAGTTTGCTTCAACAATTGAGGCTGGTAAAAAAATTATTCGAGTTTGCAGAATTGCTGATTGTGATTATTTAAGTGGTGCACCTATTACCTGCAACACGTCATAAGTTCCAACTGATTTTGAAACTAAAGCAATCACGCGACAGCTATCAGCATTCCAAGTGCCATCGACTATGTATGGTGAAAGATTATAGGTCCACGAGCTTCCTTGCGTTTTATTTCCCGAAACAATATCACCTGTATAGTTGGTAAGGATGTCACGCAAAACATTATGATGAACATATTCGGGAATTGGCGTTAATCCATCAAGTTGCCCTGCAACAATACCGCTTTCAGTAATTAAAACTGTAATGTTTAAAGCATCGGTAACTGTGTTTAAAAAATTAACTGTTACAGAGCCGGTAAGTTTTCTTGAAGCATCATCATAAGAAAAATTCTGACCTAAAAAAATATTCACATTGCTGTCTAATTCTTGCGCTACAACCCCAGTCCATAAATTACGATCCATCAATCTTTGATCTGGAGAAACTGACCATAACTTTCGGTCAATTGCTCCACTTGGCCAGAAAGGCGGAGGTCCCAGATAACTCGCCAAAGATTCTCCGTCAGAAGTTTTTAAAATCGGATCATCGGGATACAATTGAACTGACAAGGGCCCCTGATGTATTTCAACCACTTCAATTCTTCCTGGGTGCGCAGCTAGAAGCTGATCGATTATCACTCTTCCCTTAGGGCAATTCGGGCAATTGGTAGCAGTAAAATCTTCAAGCAAAACAATTCTTTGTTGTGTTGAATCAACATTAGCTCCCCCGCCATTGTTGCCGCCATTTCCCGAAGTATTAATTACTGGCCCAATTTCTTTGCAAGAGAAAATTATAGTAAGAATAGAAATGAAAAAGATATAGTTGCGCTTCATGTTATTAATTTCAAAAATAAAATTAAACTAAAAAGTTGATGTGATTGAAAGTTTAACTCCGCTGAAAGCCGGCTCATACCTGCAAACACCGCCCGAACAATTTACGCCTGCAATTTGCCTTGCATAAGACAATGCAAACCGGTTTGCATTTTTAGTGTACGACATAAAAAAGTTGTAGTAATGAATCTTGTCTTCGGTTTTCGCAGGATTGGGATTTAGGTTATACATATCACTTATGCTGAACGATAACCGCGGAGCAATGTTGTATTCAGCCAATGCAAAAATGAAGGAGCCATAGTCTTCCTCTGTGTGCTGGTATTGCAATTCAAATCTTAAAGAATTTTTTCTTGAAATCTTATAAGTGTATTCTGCAAATGGAGTAAATGCAGTTAGATCGGGCAGTGGCTCGCTTCGGTAAACTGTTTGATTGTAAAAAACATATTGCAAGCCAACTTGAAAATTATGCTTCTTAGATTTTGTAATATCCAATTGCGCAAATGCCTCGCGCCATAAAAGATTTTGATCAAGATCATGAATATCTGAGTAACTGAATTCAAACTGATATCCTTGAGTTGGAGTATAGACCGCATCTAATCCAATTGCAAGTTCACCTAAGTATTGTGTGGCAGGTGTATAGCGCGCTGGCAACCTTAATGAATTTTGCCGTGACATTGGCGGGAGAAAATCGAGTACGCCTTTCAATAAAGTTTCATTGGGCGAAGTGCGTAAAACAAAATTCTCAGTGCGCTTTACCTGTGTGGTAATTCCAAGTCCTTTTCTTGAATATGCAAGCGAAGAATAAACTACGTTGCCGGGCTTATCTACCAAAGTTCCAGTTGCATCATAAATGGCTTCATGTGTTTTGTATGCGCCTTCGGTGTACCAACTAAAATCACCAACACTTAAAGTATAGTAACCCGAAAATGCATACACATTATATTTTGGAACAAACCGATCAGCAGAATCCAAACCATTAACAACGTTCACCACATTATCCATTGATGCCTGATCCATGGTGCGATTAAGAAAAGCTGCACCAGGAGCTAATTTTATTTTATCACTTAAGTTAAGGTTGCCTTCAACATTTAATCCTTTAAACACAGGATTGTATCGCGTGAATTGATTTTTCTGTTGGCCGGCCAATCCTTTGATTACCCAATTATCATTCAACTGATATTTTAAACTGATTCCGAATGTTGCGTAATCCAAACCAAGTCCTCTGTCTTCATAACTTCTAAAAACAATTCCGCTTCCATACTGCTCATAAAAATATCCTCCGGTTACAGTGAGTTTTCCTATCTCTTTTTGAAGATTAAAATATCCTATTCCGGCACCGGTATAAGAACCACTTGGATCAAACAGATTTGAATTATGAAAAGCATCGAACCGAATGTGAGCGTTGAATCCGGCAATGCTGTAATTAACTGTAAGCCATGATTCGAGGCCTGATAAATAATTATCGTACTGTGGAGTGTTGGTTGCACCAATCGCCGAGTCTCTTTGAAATATTTTTAAATCGGTTTGTAAATCACCTGAAAGTGTACCGTATTGCGCAAATATTTTTGGGGAAATGAAGAGGAGAAAGAAGATAACTAAAATCCGTTTCATCAATAACTTTTGAGTTGTGGCAAATATAACTTTAAAGTGAGAAGAGAATATTTGAAACTAAACTTGATATCAATAATTTTTTAACCCTAAATTTTTTGGTGATAAATTTGCCAAGTACCTTTTAAAATATTTAAATGAAAAAAAACTTTCTGCTTGCTACCCTAATTTCTTTTACAACTTTTCATTTCTGTCTTGCCCAGGATAAAAAACTTCCTTCAGTTACCGTTTCTGATGTGGATGGAAATAAAGTTGACATAAGCACTCTTACTGACAGCGGGAAAATTATTATTCTTGATTTTTGGGCAACTTGGTGCGTCCCCTGCAAAAAAGAGTTAACAAATATTATGGAACTTTATCCCGACTGGCAAAAAAATTACAACGTAGAATTAATTGCCGTTTCAATTGATGATGCGCGAAATACCACCAAAGTAAAGCCTACGGTTGAGGGATTAACCTGGCCGTATCGTGTTTTAGTGGATCCCAATGGAGATTTAAAACGCATTCTTGGTTTTCAGAATATACCTTATGTACTCGTAGCAAAAGATGGAAACATTGTTTACCAACATACAGGTTATGTTGAAGGTGATGAGTTTGAATTAGAAGAGCAACTCAAAAAGATTGCTGGGAAATAAGTAACTCCAATTCTGATCTTAATTAGAAAGCCCCGTCAAATTTTGACAGGGCTTTTTTAATAGAAAAATTTTTTAAATTAGTCTTTGCTGAAAGTTTTTGTAGCAACTTCTTTTCCATTACTGAAGATGCGAACAAAATAAATTCCTTTCTTTAAATCACTTACAGGAATTGCAACGGACTTTACACCTTCCTGTAGATTTACTGTCTTAATTTTTTGCCCAACCACATTGTGAATGTCAATAGAATTAATTTTTTTGCTTGCATCAAGGTTCATGTACAAAACATCTTTTGCCGGGTTCGGATAAATTGAAACAACTTCAGTGTTAACATCACTAATACCTGTAGGATTTGTAACCACATCAACGGTAAGAATAACATTCGCATTGGCGCTATCACTTATGTCATATGCATTGATGTGATAAGAACCTGTTCCAACAACATCATTAGCAAAAACATTAAGCTTCAATAGTCCTTGCGCATTAGCTGCAATTTTTACAGTCATGCTGCTTGTGCCGGGTGAATAACAATTATTATCATCGCAAACTGTTGTGTACCAGCCTGCAGGTTCTGTATCTGCGTATCGAACCCACTTTATTGTTCTCTCAACGGATGAATTGTTCTGTATGTAAGCTGCAGCATCAGAAAATTCAGCCGCAGGAAAACTCAACGAAGCATAGTCAGGTGCTATTGAAAGTATTTGTGAAAATGTGGTTAGGAAACTTGCCATAATCACAACAACAAGAAGTAATGTTTTTTTCATTTTCTAAAATTTAACTTGGACAAAAATAGCAAATTTTTCATTGTAAAAACCTAGGTGTTAAAACTTAAGGCAACTTTAACCAATTTATAAGATTAAATAGTCCCCGATTTTCGAGGTAATTTCTTATTTTTGATTGTTAATAGTTTGAAAAATTAGTTATGTCGAAAAAATAAATCAAACAATAATAAGTACTGATTCTACCTTATTTTCACCTCCTTAATTATTAATCTTAAATCAAAAAATAATACATCATGAAAAAATTTACACATTACGTATTGTTCTCAATTATCTTTTTGTTGCTTACAAATTTGTCATTTTCTCAAACAACAATTTTGAGTACCGATTTCGAAACAAGCTTACCTGCAGGTTGGTCACAAACCACATTGGCAGATGATGGTGGCTGGCTGTTTGGTATCAATACCGATGTCCAAAGCACTTCATTTCCAATTCCATCACATACTAAATTTACAGCAACTAATGATGATGCATGCAACTGTGATAAATCTCAGGATTTTCTCACTACTTCGGCAATGGATTTTACCGGCTATTCAAATATATTTCTAAGTTTTGATTCTTATTTCTTTCGTGCTTATTACGATTCACAGGAAGAAACATATGTGAAAGTAAGCACTGATGGTGGCAATTCATGGACAATTGTTTACACCCTTCCCGGTGCAGGTGCTTGGAATACAGTTTACGTAAACCTAACAGCTTACGCAGGTCAAACAAACGTTAAAGTTGCTTTGCATTATGATGATGGTGGTGGATGGGCTTATGGAAGTGCAGTTGATAATTTTAATGTTTATTCTCCAGTACCGGGTGCAGATATAAGCGTTACATCTGTACTTGTTGGAAAGATTGACCCTACCCCAACATTTGTTGGATATTCAACTTACATTGTTGATGCTCCTCTAAATGTTAGTTGTGCAATCAGCAATGCTGGAACTGAAACAATTACCTCTTTTGATA
>JAJAYG010000369.1 GCA_026786335.1 Chitinophagales bacterium
ATTGTTTTTCATGAATTTTATCAAGCGCAATTTTTCCGTTTTCTGCAATTTCAATTTCAACATCTGCAATCATTGACTGCAGAGAATCAACTGCTACCATTCGGTTGAACTGATTGTCTTCGACCAACAAAATCTTTATTCCTTTTAAATTATTTGCCGGTGCTTTTTGATATGCAATTATTTTTTCTTTCTCTTCGATTGCATTTCCATAGGGAATTAAAAAGGTAAATGTGGTTCCTTCCCCGAGCTTACTGTTTACCGTAATAGCACCCTTTTGCAATTCAACCAGGTATTTTGAAATGGAAAGTCCTAAACCTGTTCCGCCATATACGCGTGTAGTGCTCGATGCTGCTTGCACAAAACTTTTAAAAATATCATCAAGCTTATCTTCATGAATTCCAATGCCTGTGTCGGTTACATAAAAGGAAATCCAGTGCTTATTGTTTTCAAGTTTGCTTTGCGAACATGAAATTTTTACACTGCCTCTTTCAGTGAATTTAATTGCATTACCGGTAAGGTTAATGAGAATTTGCTTGAGCCGAACAGGGTCACCTGAAAGTGTTTTCGGAATTTTTTGATCGAAAGAATATTCAAGCGCAATAGATTTTTCATGTGCTTTGTATTGCAATGTGCTGTAAACAGATTCGATACATTCACTCACACTAAAATTAATTTCTTCCAGCTCAACTTGCCCGGCTTCAATTTTCGAGAAGTCTAGAATATCCTGAATGATTCCTAAAAGATTATCTGCCGATTGGTGAATTGCGCTCAGGTATTTTGTTTGCAACTGATCCATTTTTGTTTTTGCAAGAAGATCAACAAGCCCAGTAATTGCGTTCATGGGTGTGCGAATTTCATGACTCATATTTGCAAGAAACTGTTCTTTGAATTTCTCAGATTGTTCTGCACGCAGCTTATCATTGATTGCTGTTTCACGTTCACGCTTTGCAGTTTCTACCTCATGCAACAACATAAGTCCTTTGTTCTTTAAAGATGATTCTTCATTAATTAATTTTTCTCTAAGTGCAGTTGCCTCTTTAAAATATGTAAATGATTTTTTATGGTCACCTTTTATTTCATGTGCTTTTGATAAACCATTGAGAATCTGGAAACGAATTTCTTTGATGCCATAAATTTCCGCCTGATTGTGCGCCTCATCGAGAAGATTGATTGCCTCATTTTCATTGCCTTGTTCTAACAAACATTCGGCGAGTTGCAACATGCCTTTGCATTCATAATTTTTTTTACCGAACGATCTTGCAAGCTCAATGCTCTGGCGTATATTTTCTTCCGCCTCAGTCCAGTTTTTAATTTTTTGATAAACGATACCAATGCTCATAAAACATGCTCCTTGTCCCTGTGCATGCCCAATAGCTTTTTGTATTTGCATGCTGCGTCTTAAAAATTCAAGAGCACGTGTGTAATCTCCTGTTTCGCTGTAGATGGTTCCAAGATGAAAAACGGAGGCGGCTTCAAGCAATGGAATTTGTAAATCGGAAAAAATTTTATTTGCCTCCTGAAAATTCTCCAATGCTTTTTCGCGCGCATTAATTTTTCTGAATACCTGACCGAGTTGAATAAGCGCTGCCCCTTCGTTGGATTGATCGCCTGTGAGGCGGGAGAGGGTAAGTGATTTGAGGTGATGATCAATGGCATCTGGGTAGTCACCCAAAAGTTCGTACACCATACCAATTACCAATGATGCAAAAGCTTCAATATCTTTTTCTCCTGTTTCATGTGCAATACTTAGTGCAAGTAAACTGTGCTGTAGCCCGTTCTCGAAATCTTCTATCACCACTTCCATAAAAGCGATGTTGTTCAATGCTTCAGCTTGCCCCACTTTATCATTAATCTCTTCAAATAATTTCAGAGCTTCCTGTGATAATTGTTTTGATTTTTTAAAGTCGGATCGAATGCGGCAACCAAGTGCTTCGTTGTTAAAAGAATAGCCAATACCTTTTTTGTAATTGATTTTTTGAGCACGAATTCTTGCTTCCCTTGCATATTGAAATGAACGGTCAAGCTCATAAACAAACAAATCATGTGAAAGCGAATTATAGCAATCTACAATTTCCTGCTCATTATCAGAGGCAGCAATTTTTTCTTCCAGCGATTTTATTTTTTGTTGAGCCTTTTGATAACCGGTCATATAATTTCAGACTTCAGTTGTTGAAGAAAAAATTGCAGTGATGAAATTAATCAAAGAATTTTATTGTGATAATGTGAAAGCACAGATGGTATAGAAGCACAAACCCTCTTCTGATTTTGAAGAGGGTTTGTAAATAAAAAACTGATTTACAATTAAAATATTGATGTTACTCTATTGTGAATTTTCTTGTGTAAAGCTTGCCCCCTTTCTTAACATTCATCAGGTAATATCCTTTAACCCAGTTGCTACAGCTAATTAAAGTGTTAAATGAATTTGTATTGGGCATTTTCCTGAAGAATACTTTTTCATCTAAAAGATTTGTTACATAAATTTCAATATCCTCCCTAAAATCATCATTGAATTTTACAAAGAAATAATCGGATGATGGATTGGGGTAAATTTCAACATTCAACAAATTAAACTCTTCGGTTTCTTCATTGGTCTCCTTTGAATAGCTTGGGCTGGCAAGGTTGCAATTGATTAAAGTGGGATCGGTATCATTCAATGCAGTTTTTATGCTATCTAAAATAGTTTTATAGGAAGAAATTAAAGAGTTGAATGCAGAGTTATTAATTTGGTTAGTGTTCTCTTTAGGATCAGCAGTTAAATCATAAAACTCTTCTGTAGTTGAAGTGCAATAGTGCTTTATGTACTTATATTGAGTGCTTCTCACTGCTCTAATGGCTGGTGTATTTCCATCAATAGAGAATTGATAATAAAAATATTTTCTTTTTACACTATCAAGATATAGTTTATGTAAAGAAGTTCCGTCCCAATCAAAAGTATCAACTATTTGTGCGGCTTCGATAAGTGTTGGAGCAATGTCTATGTTCACTGCTTGAATGTCGGTTCTAACTGTTCCTGCCGGAAACCAAGCAGGATAACGGATAAACATGGGCACACGAATAGATTCTTCCTGCGCAATTTGTTTAGCATCCAGTTTATGTTCTCCTTCTAAAAATCCATTATCAGATGAATAAATTATCATTGTGCTATCCATTTGATTATGTTGTGTAAGCCAATTAATTTGATCTTGCATTGCTAATTCTGCTCCATTTAAACATTGGAAATCCTGAAGCTTAACAGCATCTAAATCGCTGAGTGATCCACTGAACTTATGCCCATAACCATCGAAATATGATGGATAATTATTCTGATATTTTGAAAAGTTATCGGGTTCAGGCATTGATTCATTTACATATAAACTAAGATCTTGATCCCTTGGTACTGTGGGGCCATGAGGAATTCGGGTAAAGAACATCAACATAAATTTTTTTCCTGCCGGGATTGAATTGAAAAATTGATGCTCAAGGCTAATGTATGTATCTGCTATATGCCCTACTATAGTTGTATCTATTCCGTTTATTCGATAAGTGGGGTTTGTATAAATGTTACCATCTGAGGTTGCCCACCAATCAAACCCATCAGGGTCTCCCTGAAATTGACCAAACTTTCCGATAAATCCTGTATAATATCCGGCATCTTTTAAAACTTGTTGAACTAATGTTAAACCATCAAATCTTCTGCTATTATTATCAATGCATCCATGCTTATGAGCATATAATCCGGTATAAATTGAAACCCGGCTTGGGGCGCATTGTGATGTAGTAGGAAAAGCATATTTGAAATTAATTCCTTCTTCTGCAATGCTGTTAATTGCAGGGGAACTAAACCAGGAAGGACCTCCATTGGGGCCATTTTGATCATAACGTCCATCGTCTAACACAAACAATATTATATTTGGTTTGGGAGGAGCAATTGTAGGAGGAAGAGGAATTAATCCTGAATTAACCACAGTAGTTGCCGTCCATTTAGTAGTATTCGCGCCAAAAATACCTGCTACCTGAAAGTCGTAATTTGTATTTACTGTTAATCCGGTAAGATTGTAAGTTGTTCCCAGTAATCCGGTAATTGTTGTCCATCCCGATGTTCCTGTTGCGCGATATCGAACTTTATAATTATTTGCAATGCAGGCGTTAGACCAAGATAAGGTGGTAGAAACACCTAAAGGATTAACCGATGTAAGACCATTAGGTAAAGTTGTTTTTGAGGTTCTCTTTTGAGCATTTTTATATTCAGGTCCAGTTCCATCTGCGCAAAATGGCGCTACACTGAATTTATAAGTTGTATCAGGGAGCAGGTTATTAAATGTATAACTGAGTCCGGTAATTTGATCAGGGATATATGTATAGCCAGTGATATCTTTAAACTTATATCTCACTTTGTAATAAGCAGCGCCTGCAACGGCTGACCATGTTAAAGTTGCTGAGCAACTGTTTGCAGATGCAACAGATACCGTAACTGGTTTTGGCAATGAACATTGAGCAACCGTTAATTTAGAATTTAGAAAAAAAATGGAGAGCGTAATTACTAGAATGTTTTTCATTAAAAATTGTTTTGTTAAAAAAGTAGGTGTGCGTGTACTCGGGTAATAAAAGCTATTTTAAAAAAATTAAAGCTGTGCTTAAAATTAAATTGTTGAAATAAAAGAAAGAAGTTAATCGAAACAACTTTTCTACTAAAGTTGGGAACCATCTATCCGTTAACAGGTTACCTTTTACCATAAGTTCAAATAAAATGTTTCATTTAGTAATTTGTAATTAACTGGGAATTGATTAAAAGTTAATTGAAAATCCACTAATGAGCTAGGATTTAGCGGCAAATTTTCTTTAAAATTGGTACTCATGCAGCATGTTGCCTACTTCTATATTCAATTTTTAAAAAATATGTGAATAATTTACACACCCAATGCTCCTTATGAACAATAGTTTCGACGTGTAATAGTTTAAGCACACAATTGATTAGTCGATTTCCAACTTTCAATTTCTAAAAGATATAAATTTTGAAGCCGATCATATTGGTAATTTTATGTTTATGGATTGTTTCATGCACTCATAGTTCAAAACAAAATCTCGCTTTTGTTGATCAACTATTTGATTGGGAAAAGAAAACTGAGTTAAGTAAGAATCAGATTAACCTCGCACAAAGCATCGATACGTTCTTTAAATCAAAAGTGAAACACACCGGTTTTAATGGCTGTGTTTTAGTGGTACAAAAGGGATCAGTAATTTATAATAATTACTTTGGTTATGCAGACTATAAATTGAAAAAAGTATTTAATGACAGTTCTGCTTTTCAATTGGCTTCAGTTAGTAAACCTTTCACTGCAACTGCCATCATGATTTTATATGAAGAAGGGAAACTGAGTATTGATGACCCTGTTAAAAAATACATTAAGGGATTCCCTTATGATAGCATTACTGTAAAGATGTTGCTCAACCATCGATCTGGTTTGCAGAATTATTTATATGTGTTTGATACTATTAAAATTCCTGCAGATTCATTTATTACTAATCAAACTGTTGCTGAATATTTTATAAAAAACAAACCTGCATTGCAGGCAACACCAGGCAAACACTTTGCGTATTGTAATACTAACTATGCATTGCTCGCATTGGTAATTGAAAAAGTGTCGGGTGAATCTTATGCTCAATTCATTCATAACAAAATCTTTGTTGCTGCTCACATGAAGCATTCTTTTGTGAGTGATGCTTTTGATGAAGAATCGTTTCAAAATCATGTGGCAGATTATCAAGGATCTCAATGGAAACAAGTTCCTAAAGCTCTTGCCGATGGAGTTTTGGGTGATAAAGGAGTTTATGCATCTTGCTACGATCTTTATCTATTTGATCAGGCATTGAATCATGAAATACTTCTGAAACAAAGCACGCTGGATTTAATATACAAGGGTTATAGCTATGAAAAACCCGGAATAAAAAATTATGGGCTGGGTTGGAGATTAAAGGAATTTGAAAATGGAGAAAAATTAATTTATCATAATGGCTGGTGGCGAGGTTACAACACCTTGTTTTGCCGCCTTCCTGTTGAGAACACTTGTATCATTATTCTTTCCAACAAATTCAACAAAAGTTCTTATGATGTTAAAGCTGTTTTTGAATTGCTTCAAATGAGTGATGGCGTTGCTGAAGATTAACGGCAGTAATCTCAATTAAAAACGATACAATTTTAAATTTTCTTTTTCTAAAAGATACAAAAGGTTATTGTCGATCGAGAGGTCGATTGCCTGATCATTCTCGGGTAATGAAATGTATTTTTCTTCCAGCGAATTTATTCCATAAACGAAAACTTGTTTTCCTTCCCAATAATAAATTTCATTATTGATAACTGTGAACTTGGAAATGTTTTTTAAATGCAGTGTCTCTTTATAAGTTCCGTAAGCATCAAAAACAAGGATACCAATTTCTGGATCACTAACATATAAAAACTGATCGCGCTCAATCATAAATACCGGATGCACTGCATGACCCATCAATTGAAACATATCACTGCTTTCAATAATGAGGTTTCCGCTGAAATCAATTTTTTTAAGCTTGTATTCCTGATCATCAAATATCCAGATATTATTGTCTTTGGAAGAGAAACAAACTGCACTTGAAGAAAATATTCCTGTCTTTTTTAGTGAGAACAATCCCACTTCTGTCAATGTATTATCGAGCCACACTACCGTTGCGTAATCGGGATAAAAAAGAATGATCTTCATAGGGTTTGTTGCATCAACACTTTTAAGAATTCCAAAACGATTTTGATTGTAATGAAACAATAGGTTACCGGCTGAATCTAACTTTTGAAGATTGTTTTGGTTAGTGATCACATAGGCATTCTGCAAATAATCTGAGGTAACAAAATTTGCATCAATGGATATTGACTTTAATAAAATAAATATGAGAAGAATTTTAATTGCCGGTAACATCAGCAGGCAAGTTATTAAATAGGGTGAAGAAAACAGAGGTAAATTTTAAGCAATGCAAAAGCTTAAAGGATTTTTGAAACAATATCTTCTACGCTCACACCTTCAGCTTCTGCTTTGTAATTACGAATAAGGCGATGGCGAAGAACAGGAACTGCAATGGCTTTAACATCTTCTATATCGGGTGAATATTTTCCACTTATAGCAGCGTGTGCTTTGGCACCTAAAACCAAAAACTGTGATGCTCGCGGTCCTGCACCCCACGAAATAAAATCATTAATAATGGTTTGCGACTCAGAAGTTTCAGGCCGGGTTTTGCGGGCAAGAGCAACGGCATATTTTAAAACATTATCTGCAACAGGAATTCTTCTTATGAGTTGCTGGAAATATTGAATATCACTTCCCGAAATAATTTTATTCAATGATGTTTTTGACGATGAAGTGGTATTTTTTACCATTGTTAATTCTTCATCAGAAGTGAGGTACTCCAGTTTTATGTTGAACATAAACCTGTCAAGTTGCGCTTCGGGCAGCGGATATGTTCCTTCCTGCTCAATCGGGTTTTGTGTTGCAAGAACAAAGAACGGCAACGGCAATGGATGTGTTTCGCCGGCAAAAGTTACTGCCCGTTCCTGCATTGCCTCAAGCAAAGCTGCCTGAGTTTTAGGAGGTGTGCGGTTGATCTCATCAGCAAGAATAATGTTTGCGAAAATGGGGCCCTTGTTGAAATAGAATTGGCGTGATTCATTCATCACCTCCGATCCAATAATATCTGAAGGCATTAAATCAGGAGTAAATTGTACACGTTTAAAACTTAGGTCGAGTACATCTGCAATTGTTTTTACTAATAATGTTTTTGCAAGGCCCGGAACACCTACGAGTAAACTGTGACCATCGCAAAAGATTGAAGTGAGCACACTTTCAACTACTTCAGATTGTCCAACAATTACTTTTCCAATTTCGGCAGTAAGATTTTTATAAGCTGCGGATAAACCGTCTACAGCTTCAGCATCACTTTTATAATTCATTGTTCTTTGTTGATCCATTTATTAATTACTCTGCAATCCTGATATTCAGGTGCAACAAAAATGTAAGACTTTTCAATTCGCTCATTGATCCAATTGGTAATTGCAACCAATTGTTTTTCCTGCAATGCCATCTGTTGAATTTTATCATAATCATCTTTGAGATTGGCTTGATGTGGTTTTGTTCGGGATTTAAGATATATGATTCTGAAACCGGTTTCATCTCTTTTTGTTCTGAAAACAATTGGCCTTGTGATGGCACCTACCTGCAACGTATCAGTTGCTGGAACCAATGACTGATCAAATGTTCCTAAATCTGAAGCTTCAAATTGATTACTGCCGTTATTCGGGTTTTGAAGCATTCCTCCATTATTTTTTGAGTCTTCATCTTCACTGAATTTATTTACTGCCAATGAAAATGAGTATCGGCCCGACTGAATTAAATCATAAGTACTGTCAGCCAATTTTCCTGCTTTAGAAATATCGTAAGATGTAATTTTTGGTTTAATAAGAATGTGACGCACATTTATTTTATCGCCTCTTCTTTCAATCAATTGAATGATGTGAAATCCAAAAGCTGATTCAACCACATCAGAAATATCATTTGGTTTTTTTAAACCATAGGCTGCTGCTTCAAAATTTTCATCCAGTTCCCCTCGGTTTACAAATCCGAGTTCTCCGCCATTCTCGGCGCTGCCGGGATCATCGGAATATGCACTTGCAAGTGAAGCAAAGTTTTCTCCGTTTTTAACTCTTTGCAGAAATTCCTGAATTCTTTGTTTTGAATATTCACGAACCTGATCATTTACTTTGGGGTAAATAATTAATTCACCCAACTCAATTTCAGAGTTGAAATAAGGAAGACTGTCTTTAGAAAGGCCATTGAAATAATTTATCACGTCAGATGGAGTTACTTTAATATCCTTTACAATGTTTTGCCTTTCACCATTTGATAAAAGGTTATCACGTATTGGTTCACGAAACTCATCTTTAATTTCAAGGATCGACTTGCCATAATATTCTTCGAGTTTGGCTAAGCCGCCCGCCATTCCTGAGTAAGTTTTTATTCGTGAATCAAGGCTCTGCTCAACTTCCTGATCGGTTACAACCACGCTATCAAGAATTGCCTGCCTCACCATTAATTTTTCAATTAGAAAATTGTCGAGAATCTGGCATTTCAAATCTGCCGGCACAGGTGCTGTTGATTGATAGGTGTATTGTTGGTACTGATTTTCTACTTCGCTTAATGAAATATACCTGTCATCAATAATACCCACGATCTTATCGGCAAGTTTTGGTTGTGCAACTGCGATTGAGCTAACAAAAATTGCAAAAATGTAAATTGGTGCTTTCATTATTTTCTGTTGTAAAAATCGAACATCTTTTC
Organism: Chitinophagales bacterium; assembly: GCA_026786335.1. Classification (GTDB taxonomy): domain Bacteria; phylum Bacteroidota; class Bacteroidia; order Chitinophagales; family UBA10324; genus JAJAYG01. Next base: position 9,330 of record JAJAYG010000369.1, read on the forward strand.
TTGTCGTTCACTCTAACCTTTTAATTCGCTGCTTTCTCATCAATATAATTTGTAAAGTCACTATTTTTTAATGCTTCCTCATAAATGCTTTTATGAATGCTACCAATAAAAGCCATCTTGCGTTGGTTAACGATGATGTTGGTAATTTCATTTCGTACAAAATCAATTGGAGCATCACTTCCTTTAATGCGGAAGTCAACAAAATTTATTAGAAATGCATAATTAGAATCAAGCACTTCGAGATAGGATTTGTTGAATTCGGCATTATCAAGATTAAAACGGTTAACAGGGAAAAACGCAACCAGTTCTTCTTTATTATACCAAACACTATCACTAATCGAAAACCTGATTGCATACTGGTTACAAAACCCCAAAAGTTTCGGATAGTTAAAATCATTTGTGTTTTTAATCCACTTTCTTATAGAATCAAGTTTTACTTTTTCATTGCTTTTAAGCATGATGTATTTTACTTTGGCAATGCTGTTTTTTAAATTGAAAGTTTCATTGTGCGCTGTAAAATATTTTTTTATTTCATCTTCCGAAACTGAAGTGTCTAATTTCTGACTAAGCAATTCTTTTTCGTAAGCATAAATAAGAAGTGACTCTTTGTAATTTTTAAGGCGGTCATTCAATCGCTTTTCTTCATCGGGCAAATTATCCTCAGCATACCGAAGTAATATGTTATGCCGAATCCAGCTATCAATGTAGCTGCGCACTGCCTGTATGCTGTCTTCGGGTCTGGCTGCACGGCTGCCCACGCCGGCAAGATCTGTTTTGTAGAGGTATTTATCATATACTCTTGCCAGCGGTTCCTCTTTTGGTTTAACTGAATTTATACTGCATGAAAAGATCAATGAAGCGCAGCCACAAAAAAAAGCAGTTCTAAAAATTGATTTCATTTTTCTCACTTTGTAAAACAATTATTTTTTGTTTTTACCTGCTTGTCTTTAAGCAAGAGGAAATGAAATTTTCTTAGAACTGCTGCTAAGGACAATGCCTTAAAAAATTATTTCTTAATTAAAGATTTAAATACTTGCTCATTGATTGTTACTGGATATTTCTGGCGCAATTGTGCGATCCAGTTTTTCTCCAGATTTTCCTGATAGTCGGCAACTACATAACCTTTAACTTCATTCAATGGTTTTGGAGCAGGTGGAAGTAGCTGTTCAATGTGCATGATGCGAATTACTGAATCTGTTTTTACTGTGTAAGATTTTCCTGCTTCCCATCCTGCTTTTTCAATCTCACTGCCTTTTCCTTTTTCATAATCATCAGTAACAATTGTAAGGTTCGATTTATCTTTCTTGTTGATCTTAGCGAGCATATCATCATTGCTCATTCCTTTTGCCTGGTATTTAGTAACCATATCAGCTACTGATTGATTCTTGGAAGTGTAAGTGGTAGTTCTTGCTTTTTCCAGACCCATGTATTTTGTTTTATTCTCATCGTAAAAAACTTTTAAACCAGTGGTGTCTTCAACTGCCTTGGTCCAAACTTTATCACTTGCCAAATCAAAAAGCAGAATACCATTCATGTATTCTTCCATTAAATCACGGAAGGGTGCATATTTTGCTTCCAGGCGTGCATCTTCAAAATTGGTAACACTTGCTGCAGTAAACTGATCATACATGTTGCGCAGCATCACTTCTTTCGAAGTTCCTTTTCCCATTGCCTTGCGCTGATTCTTTTCAATAAAATCTGCAAGGTCGGCTTGTGTAAATGATTTTGACTCGGGTGCCCACTTGGTATCGTTGAGCATAAACACAACATCTTTCATTTTAGCAACTGATGAATCATTCCAAACACCTTTTAAAATTGATGAATCAATTTTTGAGAAGAGTGCCATTTTCTTGTCGGAAAATTCGCGGAACTGATATTCTTTCTTCAACCTGGTCACAAAACTTTGTTTAGCATGTTCTTTCCATGGTCCGCCTTCGATTTTCTTTTTAATATCATCCTTCATGGTTTCATAAGAACCAATATTCTTTTTGCTCACTAACTTAATAATGTGCCAACCGTATTTTGTATTTACCGGTGCAGTATAATCTCCCGGTTGCTTTAATGCAAAAGCAGCATTTTCAAATTCCGAAACCATTTGACCGGTACCAAATTCTTTTAACTGTCCACCTTGTGCCGATGAAGTTTTATCCTGCGAATAAGTTTTTGCAAGATCATCCCAGTTTGCTCCGCCTTTGAGCAAGCCATAGATGGAATCAATTTTTGCTTTTGCTTTCGCCATATCTTCATCTGTAGCTTTAGCAGGCAGTTTTATAAAAATATGTGAAACCGTAGCCATTCCTTGCGAAGGGCGCGATTCAATAACGCGGATTAAGTGATACCCAAAATTCGTTCTCACCGGTTTGCTCATTACACCGGGTTTAAGATTGTAGGCAGCTTTTTCAAAAGGATAGATCACCTGCATGGCAGAGATCCAACCCAAATCACCTTTGTTTTCTTTTGCACTTGGATCGCCCGATGAGTCGGTAGCAAGTTGGTTGAAGTCGGCTTTCTTTGAAGAAAGCATCTTGCTGTAATTCATAATGCGCTTATAAGCCTTCATGGTATCGGCAGGTGAAGCATTGGGATCCATTTTTACCAAGATGTGCTCAACGTGCAATTCGGTTTGCATGCGCTTGTAACCTTCGCGAAGCAATGAAGTATCGAACATGTAAGAAGGGGTGAGCTTGCTTCTGTAAGTTTTAAATTCATTGATTACAGCAGCAGTGGTATCCATCTTCATGTCTTTCGCCTGCTTTACTTTTAACCTGAAATTAACGTACAGCTCGAGGTAATCACGCAGTGATTTCTCCGAAAAATCTGCTTCACCACTCACATTAGTCTTCTGATAAACTTTTACAAATTCATCAGCCGATACTTTTTCATTTCCAATAGTAAAGAGTGTGCTGTTGTTTGTTGGGGTCTGCGCATTGGCAGAGAAGAAGAGCAAGCTGCATAGAGCAATGCCCGATAAAGTTTTTTTCATAGAGAGTAATGTAGGATGATTTGGTTTTTTTTAAGAGGCACAAAAATATACTTTTTTAGTTAAGGGGGAAATGAAGGGTTGATTCAATTGAAAAGGTTAACGGCTTCTTTAAAAGTTTTCAAGGTTTGTATTTTGTCTGCGCCAAGTCCTTTGAGCGAGAATCGGCTTAGGGAAATGTTAATTCGTTTTTCTCTCACAAGTTTTTTTCCAACACGACTTTGTCCTGCTGAGTTTATCGAAGCATCATTTTAAGTGCTTCGATAAACTCAGCATAACATAAAATGTATGTGACATGTTACCGTGCCACCACCAGCTTCTTCGAAATCCTATGCTCATCATTGGTGATGGTAATTCGTTTTTCTCTCATAAGTTTTTTTCCATCACGACTTTGTCCTGCTGAGATTATCGAAGCATCATTTTAAGTGCTTCGATAAACTCAGCAGGACATGAAATGTGTGTGACATGTTATTGTTCCAACATCAGCTTCTGTGAAATTTTATTCTTACGATTGGTGATGGTAATATGTTTTCTCTCACACTTGTTTTTTTTCATCACGACTTTATCCCTGCTAAGTTTATCGAAGCATCATTTTATTTG
>JAJAYG010000370.1 GCA_026786335.1 Chitinophagales bacterium
GATAATATTTCTAACAACATGCTGATTGGTGCAATCAATTTCTTCAATGAAAAAAGTGATTCGGTAAAAAATCAATTGGCGGAAAATTATGATTCAGTTCCAAAAGTTGCACGCGCTTATAAAGCGGCAGGCATTGGAAGTGTGGTAATTGGTGATGAAAATTATGGGGAAGGAAGTTCACGTGAACATGCAGCAATGGAGCCGCGCTTTTTGGGCGTGCGTGCTGTAATTGTAAAATCTTTTGCGCGCATTCACGAAACCATCTTAAAGAAACAAGGAATGCTTGCACTCACCTTTGCCGATAAAAGTGAATACGATAAAATAAGAGAAGATGATGCAATTGATATTATGGGGTTAACCTCTTTTGCTACGGACCGGCAATTGGTAATGGTGCTTCATCATACCGATGGAACAAATGAAGCTCTTTTACTCAATCACACATTTAATGCTGCGCAGATCGAATGGTTTAAGGCAGGGAGTGCTTTGAATTTGATTAAGGCGGTGAGCCATGTATAAAACGAGAACTGGGTTTTGATTTCAAAATCATTTTCTAATCACCGAAATCAAATCCGTAAATTTTTCATTTCCCATTATTACCTCTATCAAATAAATTCCTGATGGATTTTTTTCGGGTAATAAAATTTCATTGTCTTCATTTCCCAAAACAAAATGATTGGAATAAATTATTTGACCCACTAAGTTTTTTATTTCAACTTTCACTTCCTCACCCGAAAAAATTTGTGTCAAGTGAAATGTAAATTCTCCATTTGATGGGTTGGGAAATACATAGAATGAAACCACCTCTTCATTTGAAACAAAATTCTCTTTGCATGAATTGAAGACAACCACTGCAGTTGATTTCTTCGAACATCCATCGGCGTTAGTGATTTTAACTGTGTAACTTCCTGTAGTAACTGCTGTGAATGTTTGGTTGCTAGCACCCGGAATTTTTACATCATTTAAAAACCATTTATAAGTATAGCCTTCACCGCTGCTTGCCTGCAACATTACTGAACCCGTTGTGCAAATATCCAAATCACCGAGTGGCGTAATCTTGGCAGTTGGTTTACTTAACCGATTAATTATTGTAGCTGCAGAAGATGCTGAACATCCACCTGCACCATTAACAAAAACAGTGAACGATCCGCTTTCATTTCCAATGGAAGTATAACTTGATTTTGTTGCACCCGCTATTGCAACTCCATCTTTGTTCCATTGATAAAGATAACCTGCTCCCGTAGTTGCATTCAATTTTACCTTATCGCCCTTGCAGGCATTGACTGTACCCGATGGGGTAATAGCAGCTGTTACGGTGCTGTTTTCGTCAATCATTCCGTTGCAGTCATCGTCAATGCCATTGCAAATTTCGGTTGCACCGGCATGTACTGCTGCATTCGCATCATTGCAATCATCGTCATTTAAAACATACCCGTTTGGTTGTTCAATTGCAGTGATCGATGAGGCAGGATTTCCATACCCGTCATTGTCGGCATCCAAGAAAAATAAAGTGCCGTAACTCAGTTGAAAGATGCCGGTGTCCTTAAAAATTTTTACGCTTGGAATTATTAAAATACTTCCATCGCTCAATACAGAACCCGATTGAACAATCAAATTATTGCGAGTAACATTCCAAATCACACTTACTCCAGCAGGAGGAAAAAACCTTTGAACTCTTCGTGGAGTAATTGTAACTGTGCAAGAATCGGGGTAAGAAACAATTGAGCTGTCAAGCAATTTGAGATCATGTATAAAAATATTTGCCCGCCATTTAAAAGTTGAATCAGCAATTTCATTTACCCAATCAAGCATTCCATTTACTGAACCATAAGCAGCACCGGTGGTATCATTGCCTTCGCCATAATCTTCGTTGATGCTGCAATTAGAAAATGCAGGGTAAGAAATTTTCTTGTTGAAACGGAACAAATCAAAACCTTCTTTATTCCATACTCCTCCATTTGCACCGTGATCACCTTCATCATAAAAATACCAACCTCCAATTTGATTGGTATTAACTGAATCATAGTAGACTGTTTTCTCAGTCCACCCTAATATTTTATCATGTTTCCCATTCAGACTATACACAAACGGATAGTCAATCGATTTATTTTTATGCATTACATAACCGCCATCAAATCCATCATAAGTTTTTATTCCAAGTGATGAAGAAAGATTTAATGCAATGGTTCCCATTCTTCGGTCTCCTTCTTTTCTCTTACTTCTACCCGCATTCAGTGAACAATTTGGTTGGTAATCATGATCGAACCCAAAATCGAAAACACCAGCGGTGAGTTTTACAGCTGCAAAATTCTGCGGGTAATTGAGTGCCAAAAAATAAGAGCCAATTGCACCAAGAGAACTTCCTTCAAGGTAGATTCTGTTTGAGTCAACAGGTAAATTGATCTTTGCCCATTCAATAGTTCGAAGCATTACCAACTGCACGAAATTGTAATTAACTCCGGAGGCAGGTGATTGTTTATTATTCAAACTATCATACACATCGTAGTTTTCATTAACTCCCCAGTAACCGGTCTTTTGTCCGCTGGGTAATTTCTCTTCAAAACTCATGTTAATTTCATGGGCATAAGTTGTAACACTTGTAACATTATCAAGAAATGATTCACCGCCTGCATGTAAACGAATTCGCATTGGCTGCAAAGATCCATCAGGGAAATTTTTGAATATTCCGAAATCGAAAGCTATAAAACCAGCCTTATTCATCAATGGAGAATCAATAGCATATTTTGTACTAAAGAAGTTTGTATATACATCAACATTTACAGAATTAATTATTCTGCTTTCCTGAAAAACAGGCCTTGGAATGCTCACCGCTTCATTGATGGCACTGGTAAGCGAATTGCCTCCTGAATTAATTGTTTGATCTTCAGTGCTGCTCAAAAGAGTGGTTA
>JAJAYG010000371.1 GCA_026786335.1 Chitinophagales bacterium
CTCCGCACTTCAATATTCCATCTCTTCAAAATACATGAGCACATGATCTTTCAAAAAATCTTCCTGCTCATCGAGATTTAAAACAGGCAACTTTTTTTTTGCTTCCAAATGCGGCCACCCATCATCATCCATTCCTTTTAAATCATAATAGCCCGAACGGCTTAGTATGCTGCACGTAGCAATGTGCATGAGGTCTTGCTTTTCTTCTTTGGTAAACTTGCTTTGAATTTTTCCCAATTCACGAATGCCAATGAGCATGAGGATCGCATTCATATCAGGCGCTTTGCCGAATTGCTCTTTGAGTTTGCGGCGCAGTTCGAGCCAATTTTTTTCGCGAATAAGAAATTGTTCTGTGCTCTCTGGATTCATGCGAATTAAAAATATTCAACTGCAGATTGAATTGAATTGCGTGTAAATCGCGGCTGCGCTTCCAATAAATCTTTTTCCGATTCTGCTGCCGACAATTTTTCAAGGATCAGCTCAACTGTAATTCGTGTTCCTGCAACTACAGGTTTATCCATCATTACAGCGGGGTTTGAGATGATTAATTTCTCTTTATTGTTTTTCATGATTCAAAGTTACGTTTTGATTTCAAACTCATCAGCGTCTTTTAAAAAAGGAAATGATTCTCTTATGTGATTTAAATGATGGTATGAAAGTGTAACATGATGTATACATTCAATATCCGATTCTCTCCAAAGAATTTCTCCTTTTGGATCAATCACTGATGATGCTCCGGGATGATGCATTTCATTGCCATCGTGACCAACACAATTAACGCCAATTACATAAGCTTGATTTTCGATGGCTCTTGCTTCGAGCAAAGTTTTCCATGCAGCAATTCTTTTCTCGGGCCAGTTGGCAATATAAATCAGCACATCATAACTAAGCGCGGGCTCTCCCCCTTTTTTCAAGGCGGAGTTAGAGGGGGTATTTCTACTCCACACCGGAAACCGCAAATCATAACATACAAGCGGAAGAATTTTCCATCCCTTCACTTCAGGTAAAATCTTTTTTTCTCCTTTGGTGTAATGAAGATTTTCTTCTCCCAATCCAAACAGGTGGCGCTTATCATATTGCTCAAAAGTTCCATCGGGTTTCATCCATATTAGCCGATTGAAATAGGCCTCACCGCCCTCCCTCTTTAAAGGAGAGGGAGCCCTCATCATCATGCTTCCACAAATCACCGCATTTTTTTTCTGTGCATTTTCTCTCATCCATCTCATTGCAACGCCATCCATTGCTTCAGCAAATTTTTCGGGCTGCATGCTGAAGCCGGTGGTAAACATTTCGGGCAACAGAATTAAATCAGTTGGGTTTTGGAATGATGAAATTTTCTCATCCATCATTTCAAGATTGGCTTCCCTATTCTCCCAATGAAGTGAGGTTTGAATGAGCGTAATGCGTAAATCGGGTTTCATTTTTTTGATTTCACCTTTAAAAATTTATGATAAATTCATTGTTGCAGTGATAACTCGCCATAACCCTGTCAGTGGTTTTTTCAACCCTGACAGCGGTTATGTTTAAATATTGATTATCTAAAAAACTTCAACTATTTCGATTTTAAAAATTTGGTGAACAGAATGTAGCGCTTTCCTAAATTTTCCAACCGCGTTTTCAGGTTGATCTTCTTGTCTTCTTTAAGATCATAAAGTTCGGGCAATAATTTTATCTGCTCAATGTGATGGCGGATTTTCCGCAGCAGTGCTTCGCAATCATACCCAATGTATTTTTTAAGGAACTGATTTTCACCAATGAGAGCCGCAGTAACATTTCCCTTCTTCATCTTCTTAAAATCAAAGCCATCATCTATTGCTTTTGCGAGTTGCTCTGTTTTTAGTTTCTCAATTATCTTTTCTTCGGCAACATTTTTCTCTAAGTAATGCTCCAAAATTAAATCCATGTTAAATTCCACTTCGGCAAGTATGCGATTCTTAATGCCGCGCGCTTTCGTCTTTTCATCCTGCACATCTTTTACAATACCTCTAGAATCTTTTGCAAGGCCAAACAAATCTTTAATAATCTCTACCATAATTATTTTGTGACTGCGAAAAATAAAATAATAAAGTTAAACTGCCGTCATTGATTTTATTTGCATTTGTAAATTTGTACAACAATCCCTTCAGCATTGAAAATAATATTTCGCCGCAAAAGAATATGGCTCATCATTGTCCTCATTTTACTCGCAACGCCGCTCATCTTTTTTTATGTGATGATGAGTCAATTTTCATGGAGCCAAAAAGAAATTGATGAATATTTTAAGACAAAAAAAATGAAACCGGTATTCGCAACTTATACTTTAAACGGAAGAACAATTTTCTATTCCTCCATCGGCTCCGATACATTACCCATGGTGTTGTTTGTACATGGCGCACCCGGATCATGGACTGATTACATCAAGTATTTCGGTGACGAAAATTTAATTTCCAAATCACACCTTGTTGCGCCCGATCGTCCCGGTTACGGAAATTCGGGTGTAGGATATCCGGTTACTTCCATTGAAGAGCAAGTTGAATTACTCAAGCCATTATTCGCGCTCAATAAATCTCACCAGCCAATAATTTTATTAGGCCATTCTTATGGTGGACCTATTGCAGCGCGCATGGCAATAGATTATCCCGATCAGATTAAAGCAATGATTCTTTTAGCTCCCGCAATTGATCCCGATAATGAAAAAATGTTCTGGATAAATAAACCTGCAAGCTGGAAAGCAATGCAATATTTTTTGCCCGCTATAATGTTGACAGCACAGAAAGAAAAAGAAACCCATGCAGCAGAATTGAAAAAAATGGAAAACGATTGGGGAAAAATTGCCGCATCAACTATTTACATGTATGGCGATAAAGATGGCTTGGTGCCGCCGGTAAATGTTGAGTATGCAAAAAAGAAAATTACCAATGCGCCATTAGAAGTAATTGAGTTACCCAATGAAAATCATTTTATTCCATGGACGCAGCAGGATTCTGTTACGAGGGTGATACTTCGGTATATTGAAAAATAGAAACCATCAGTTTCTATTTTTATTTTTTTGAAATGAAATTTTTCTTCACCTGGTTTGGTAAAGAGAATTAAGGATGTAAAAATTTTCTTACATTTATATTCTACATCAAAACCATATTTTATGAAAACGAAAATATTCGTAACACTTCAAATTATTTTGACATCCATTTTTATTGCTGCTGCACAACCGAGAATTATTGACAACACGTTTGGCGCTAATGGAACTGTTACTTCACAAATTATAAATGATGAACATTTAAATTCCTCTCTTGAAATTCAAGAAGATGGGAAAATAGTGCTTGGTGGAACTGTTCATCTTACAAA
>JAJAYG010000372.1 GCA_026786335.1 Chitinophagales bacterium
AGGCCTAGCGGATAATCACCGTTTGCGAGCATTTGCGCATCGTGATTGCATTCAAGCACCAATGCATGGCAGTGGCTCAGAATCCCCTCAATATGGGGCGTCGAACAGCCTGTATCAGTCAGTACGCCTAATCGCAATGCACCATTGCCGAATACAAATTGCGCGATGATAATTATCCCGAGCAGGACGATAGAAAAATTTTGCCCGTGCCCATGAAAAGAAGTTACCATGAGTACCTCGACGAACAATTGGGGATGGAAGAATTGGATGAGCACATGCATTTGTTAGGTGAATACATGATCGGCAGCATTGATGATGATGGTTATTTGAGAAGACCGATTGATGCCATGGTGGATGATCTTTCTTTTACGCAAAGTATACAGTGCACAGAAGATGATCTTAAAGCGGTATTAAAAATTATTCAGCAGTTTGAACCGCCGGGAACAGGCGCAAGAGATTTAAAAGAATGTTTGCTTTTGCAAATTGAACGTGATGAAGAACATGCTGCTTTGAAGAAATATTGTTTGATTGTGGTGAACAAATATTTCGATGAGTTTGTGAAAAAGCACTATGAAAAATTGCAGAAGCAATTGGATGTTGATGATGAAACATTTAAACAGGTGATTACACGAATCACACACTTGAATCCCAAACCCGGAAGCGCCTATACAGGATCGGATGATTTTATGAAAATAATTATTCCCGATTTTAATATTGCGAATAATGAAGGCAAGCTTGATCTCACACTTAACAACATGAATGCACCTGATTTGCGCATCAGCAATCATTTCAAAGAGATGATCAAGGAATATCAGGCAGGCAGCAAGAAAGACAAGGCGCAGAAAGAAGCAGTGATGTTTATTAAACAAAAAATTGATTCGGCTAAATGGTTCATTGATGCCATCAGGCAGCGGCAGCAGACATTGTTGCTAACGATGGATGCAATTATGAATCACCAGTATGAATTTTTTCTTTCGGGTGATGAAACCAAGATGAAGCCGATGATACTAAAGGACATTGCCGAAAAAACTTATCTTGATATTTCAACTGTATCGCGTGTAGCGAACAGCAAGTATGTGCAAACAGAATTCGGGACATTCAAACTAAAATTCTTTTTCAGTGAATCATTATCTACTGACAGCGGTGAGGAAGTTTCGACCCGCGAGGTGAAAAAAATTCTAACCGATTTGATTGAAGTAGAGAGTAAAAAGAAACCGTTGAGCGATGAAAAACTCACCGAACTTTTGAATAAGAAAGGTTACAACATTGCCCGAAGAACCGTTGCCAAGTACAGAGAGCAATTGGAAATTCCTGTGGCGCGCCTGAGAAAAGAACTTTGATTTTTAATACAGATGGTTTTCCAGAACTAAAACTTTCTTCCCCACAAACTCCACCGGAGTAAAAAAAAATTCCGGCGGAGTTGCAGCTAAAAAAAAATTGCAATTGAAAACACTCGCCAACATTATTTCAGTTCTCTTTCATCCGCTTGCATTACCCACTTATGCATTCGTGATGATCTATTTTATGAATCCATTATTATTCGCAAACTACAATGAGAAACAACTGAGTCAGATTTTTTTAATGGTGGTAATCAATACATTTATTTTTCCGGCCTTCAGTATTTTTTTGGTTTGGAAATTAGGATTCGTGAAATCACTGGCGATGGATGATGCAAAAGAAAGATTGGATCCATTTATTGTATCAGGCGTGTTCTACATCTGGGCTTATGTAGTATTCCGCAAATCGGGGTTACCGCAAATTTTAGATGTAGTAATTCTGGGAGCTACTATCACACTCTTTGCAATTTTTATGATCAACCTCTTTCGCAAAGTGAGTTTGCATGCAGGCGGAATGGGAAGCATGATCATCATCACACTTGCCATGTGCATGATTACCGGTGCAAATTTTAATCTCTTGTTGTTCGGTATTGTTTTGCTTGCAGGGATTGTAGGCACCTGCAGAATTTTTTTGAATGCACACGATACCTATGAAGTGTTTACCGGTTACCTAATTGGTATGGTTGGAATGATGGTGGCGATAGAGTTCTATTAAATCAAATAGCAAACACTTTTAGCAAAAGAATTTCTCAATCAAAAATATTTTAAAACAAAGCAACAAAGAAAACCGCCACATTCACAAGAACAAAGATCGCGACTCCAACGAAGCATTTCATGTTCACAATTATCTTAATAGTCAAACTGAGTTGACAATACAATTGGAAAAAGAATCTAAACTTGTTGCAAAAGAATCAATGAGGATTTTAAGAAAGTTCGAAGTGGCTGATACAACAAAGTGATTTTCGAATTATTAAAGAATTATTTTTTTCATTCCCCACCATTCAATACTTTGAAACTGTAACTCGCCCAATAACTTTCGAAATCAGCATCGCTGTTTGCAGGCAACTGTTTCATGTAAACACAATGCAAAACACAAGCTGCATCAAGGGTAGGTCTAAAGCGTCAGATTCCTTTTTTGTCGGTGAACGCATAATCAGTAAATGGTGCGCTCTTGTAAGTTTGCTGTGTAATACCTAACAACGAATTCGCAAATGGTTTTCCATCGAGCAAAACCTGAACAACAACTTCTTCTTCGGGCTTTAACACAAATGGATTTACTAAAAGAATGATTTCTAATTTCAAACCTACCGGCTGCATGTAAAAATCTTCTTTATCTGAAGTGCCCGAGAGCACGAGCGATTTAAGGTACCGGGTGTACCTTTCTTTTACCACCTTTTTCTTCCAAGCTGTGCTGTCGAAAATAATTCCGTTCACACGTTCTTCTCCCAAATAATTTTCAAATGCACCCGGCTTTTCTTCAATCATAGATGGATTGCGCTCCATCACCAGCATTCCCAATCCTTCAAAATCTACAGTATGTTCTGCAACAGGAATCATGCTGTCAGTTGCATTCACCAATAAGCTCGTAACTTTTTTTTGTGTGTAGAGTTGAAAGCGCGGAGTCATGTTCAACTGTAACTCGCGCTCAAATTCATAATTATAAATTTCACCTACCATTAAATGAACGAGCATAGTTTCGCCTTTTTCATAATTAAATTTTTCGGGGGTGAGCACATAATCATGCGAGTAAATAAAAATACTGCAAAGCAAAAAGCAAATGAAGAATGCGCTAATTTTGAAATTCATTGACATATGATCTTTATTATTGTTAAATACAAAAATGCATTTTAATTTTCACAATTCATTTCTCAAAAAAACAACATTACCATGAAAAAAAGTTTCCTAATTTTTTTGCTGCTTTATTCCTTCAATTCAACCAATTCCTTTTCACAGCTAAACATGACCCTTAAAGGTAAGTTAGCTTACACAAGTGACCTCGCAAGTGTTTGGGGCTATGCGGCAAACGGAAAAGAGTATGCGCTGGTTGGCGCTTATGGTGGCTTATCAATCGTTGATGTTACCAATCCTGTTGCGCCCGTAGAGGTTCAATTTGTTACAACACAAAATTCTATCTGGCACGAAATGAAAACATGGAGCCACTATGCCTATGTTGTAAATGATGAAGGCGGCGGAATG
>JAJAYG010000373.1 GCA_026786335.1 Chitinophagales bacterium
AATTTAATCGTGCAGGAATAACATTTGAAATTGGTGATAGAAAATTAGTTGACGTTCAAAGAATTTACCATCAAATGGAACCTCGAAATCTTTCTGCTGCAGTCAAGTTTTATTGCGATAGTAACCTTGAAGATGCACACAGCGCTATGGCCGATGTAAAAGCAACATATAAGGTACTTAAAGCGCAGTTGGATCGCTATCCAGAAAACCTGAAAAACAGTATTGACTTTTTACATGATCTCTCAAACGACGGAGACTATGTTGATCTTAGCAAGAGAATGTATTATGAAAACGGAATCGAAATGTTCAACTTTGGAAAGCACAAAGGAAAAGTAGTAACCGAAGTTTTTAAAACTGAACCAAGTTATTACGATTGGCTTATTAAGAGCGAATTTCCTATTGATTTTAAAAATAAGATCAAATCCATTAGGGAAATAATGAAAAGATAATTACATCAAATCAAAAGCACAATACAACTCCCCCATTGGAAAGCAGCATTATCATAATACCAACTTACAATGAGTCTGAAAACATAACCAGACTTATCAGTGAGATTTTTGAGCAACAACCTGCAGCTCATATTTTGATTATTGATGATAATTCGCCTGATGGAACTTCAACAATTGTAAATTCTTTGATTGCTAAATTTTCCACCCAACTATTTCTTGTGCAAAGAGACGGAAAACTGGGATTGGGTACCGCATATATTCTGGGATTCAAATGGGCTTTAAATCGGGGCTATGAATATATTTTTGAAATGGATGCAGATTTTTCTCATCCTGTAATTTCATTGCAAAAATTATATGAAGCATGTGCAGTTAAAAAATTCGATGTTGCAGTTGGATCTCGTTACATCAAAGGCGGCAAAGTCATCAACTGGCCGGCAAACAGAGTGCTTATGAGTTATTATGCATCTGTGTACGTAAGATTAATTACCTGGATGCCGGTGCAAGATACCACAGCAGGGTTTATTTGCTACCGAAGAAAAGTGTTGGAAACTATTGATTTAGATAAGGTAACTTTTGTTGGATATGCATTTCAAATTGAAATGAAATATGCAGCATCCTGTCTTGGTTTTAAGATCAAGGAAGTTCCAATAATTTTTACCGATCGTGCCGAAGGAATTTCTAAGATGAGTAAAGGAATATTTAATGAAGCCGTGTTTGGCGTTTTAAAAATGCGATGGAATAGTTTTTTTCATTCTTATAAAAAGCATGATAAAACTACCTGAAAAATTCAGCTACTTCTTAAAGTAAAAAAAAGCTCCTGCATTTTGCAAGAGCTTTTCATTTTCACAGCTTTGAAAAAAAACTAATCCTTTGTTTCGGAATCTGCAGAAGCTTCATCAGCTTTTGTTTCCTCAGCTATAGGTGCTTCATTTATTTCAGCTCTTACTTCAGCAACGGGAGTTTCAACTACTTCTTCTGCTATTGCAGTTGTATCTTCTGCATCTCCCGCTTCCATTTTAGATTTTAGCTCTGAAAGAACTCCCAAGTCACCTAAAGTTGACTTCTCAATCTTTCTGTTAATCTTACTTAGCTCTTCACGTTGGCCTTGTCTTTCAACACGCTTTTTATCACGAACATCATCCTTCTCTTTCTCTACCTTTTCTTCCCATGTGCGTGAATGCGAAACAATAATCTTCTTTTGGTTGCGATCAAATTCAATTACTTTAAAAGCAAGGGTCTCATCTGTTTCAACACTTTTACCGTTTTCTTTTCTCAAATGTTTTGTTGGAGCAAAAGCTTCTAAGCCGTAAGGCAATAAAACGATTGCACCCTTATCATCTTTCTTAACAACAGTAGCTTGATGTTCTGATCCTTCGGGAAATACTGTTTCAAATGTATTCCAAGGATCTTCTTCAACCTGCTTGTGACCTAATGAAAGTTTTCGCTCTTCCTTGTTAATATCAAGAACAACAACATCTAATTCAGTTCCTGCTTTTGCAATTTCATTAGGATGATTAATTCTCTTTACCCATGAAAGATCGCTGATGTGAACAAAGCCTGTGATACCATCTTCCAATTCAACAAACACTCCATAGTTACTTACGTTTCTTACATTGCCCTTCAACTTGGTTCCAATAGGGAACTTAGTCTCGATGGTACTCCATGGATCAGCAGTTAATTGTTTTAATGAAAGAGACATTTTTCTTTCTGCCTTATCCATTGTAACAACCGTTGCTTCGTACTCATCACCAAGTTTAAAATATTCTTTGGCATTGATGGGAGTATTTGACCATGAAATTTCTGATACGTGAATGAGGCCTTCAACGCCGGGTTGAATTTCTAAGAACGCACCATAGTCTTCAATGTTTACAATCTTTCCTTTCACTTTAGAACCAACTGCAAATGTTTCATCTAACACATCCCAAGGATGTGGAGTCAATTGTTTTAATCCAAGTGAAATGCGTTTCTTTTCATCATCATAATCAAGAACTGCAACATTCAATTTTTGATTCAACTTCAATACTTCTGTTGGATGATTGATTCTTCCCCATGAAATATCTGTGATGTATAACAAACCATCAACGCCACCAAGGTCGATAAATGCACCAAAGTCAGTAA
>JAJAYG010000374.1 GCA_026786335.1 Chitinophagales bacterium
GCGACTCCATCACTGTAGAACTTCCTAAAACTTTTTTGGGAAATGAAGTTGATGTAATAGTTATGGCTTCAGAAAAACCTTCAGATTTTAATGCAGGCGAAGAAGAAATTTTACGCTGGAAAAATGACCTCATAAAATTCTGCGAGCAATATTCAATTGATATTAGCAAGCAACCCTTCAACAGAGATGAGCTTTATGACCGCAGCTAAATCTTTTGTTGACTCAAATATTTTTATTTATCTCTTAAGCGATGATTCTGTAAAAAGAAACATGGAGCAACAACTATTACTGGCGACTCATTTAATTAGTACACAACTAATTGCTGAAAGTGTAAATTTTTGTTTGAAAAAATTAAAACTTTCAAAAGAAGAAGCATTTGCTTTCGGAGATAAATTATTGAAAAGCAATGAGGTGCGAATTATTAATGCATCAACTTTAGAATTGGCATTTGGAATATCATTGAAATACAATTTAAGCTGGTGGGATAGTTTAATTGCAGCTGCGGCATTGGAAGGCGGCTGTACAACGTTATATTCTGAAGACATGCAGCATCAACAAATTATTGAAGGCCACTTAACCATCACCAACCCGTTTAAATAATTTAACCATGGGAAACACCGGCATTGCAATGATCGGAGGCGGAAGCTGGGCAACAGCATTGGTAAAAGTGCTCAACCAAAATCAGCATCACGTTCATTGGTGGATTCGCAATCAGGCAGTGATTGATTGTTTGAAAAAAGAAAATCACAACCCTGATTATTTAAGCGGCGTAAAATTTTCTCCTGCACAAATTTCACCTTCAAATAATTTGGAGGAAATATTTTCGAAGGCAGAAATAATTTTTCTGGCTGTGCCTTCAGCTTACATTAAAAATGTTTTACAGAAACTTTCACCTGCCAATTTTCAAAACAAAATTTTCATTTCTGCAATTAAGGGAATGATACCGCAGGAGAATCTTTTGATCGCTGAGTTTTTAGAAAAAGAATTTTCAGTTCCCGAAAAAAACATCATCAACATTAGCGGTCCATCACACGCCGAGGAGGTAGCACTCGAAAAATTAAGTTACCTCACACTTGCATGCACCAATGAGGTGAATGCAAAACTTGCCTGCGATTTACTCGCTTGTAAATATGTTCGATGCTCCACCTCTGATGATGTGGAAGGAACAGAATACAGTGCAGTACTAAAAAATATTTACGCCATAGCTGCCGGAGTTTTTCATGGCCTTGGTTACGGCGATAATTTTCATGCTGTACTTATTTCAAATTGCATTGAAGAGATGGAAAGATTTTTAAAAGCTGTTCATCCAATTACCCGTGACATAAAGGACTCTGCTTACCTCGGCGATTTATTGGTAACAGCTTACTCGCAATTTAGCCGCAACAGAACTTTGGGTGCCATGATTGGTAAAGGATATTCTGTAAAAAATGCTTTGCTCGAAATGAATATGGTAGCCGAAGGTTACTACGCCGCTAAGTGCGTGCACGAAATAAATGCGCAACACCATATTAACATTCCCATTGTTGAAGCGGTATATGAAATTTTGTATGAGGAAGGAAATGCAGAGGTGATTTTAGGAAAGGTGACTAAATTGCTATCGTGAGTTTTTAATTCGATTCACTTTTTTTGTGATGAAATGATTTGAAAGTTTTAAGATGTAATCACTGAAATAAAAAAGGCGGTTTATATTAAGCCGCCTTTTTTATTTTAATAAAATCACTTTAATGTTGCTTCACTAACTGCTTAGTAGCAATCAGCTTACCCTCAACAACCAAAGAGTAATGATAAATTCCATTCTCTAATTGCGATGTTTCAATATTTAAATCACTGTAACCGCGATTAGTGATTACTTCTCTAAAAACTTCTTTGCCTAACTGATCGGTAAAGATGATAATGGCTTCACCGATTTTCTCTGGCACCTTAACAGTAATAATTGTATTGCCATCTGTAGGGTTTGGCACACAATCACCAAGCAGTGCAATTGATTCAGAAATAATTTTGATTGACTGCGATGGATTGCTGCCTTGTTCTTGCAGGTGCATTCCGCTGTTGCAACAATCGTCAACTTTTGAATTCAGTTCTTGAATTGCGGCTACGATATAAGGGATAAGCCCATCAATCTGTAATCCATTATAAGTAAGCACATCATTGATTTGTGCGCCCAATGAATCAAAGAGTACGGGATCGTTACACTT
This sequence comes from Chitinophagales bacterium, assembly GCA_026786335.1. Taxonomy (GTDB): domain Bacteria; phylum Bacteroidota; class Bacteroidia; order Chitinophagales; family UBA10324; genus JAJAYG01. Next base: position 2,196 of record JAJAYG010000374.1, read on the forward strand.
TTTAACGATCTCAGGAATAATTTGAACTACATCATCAGCAATAAAACCTGGAGTTGTTCCGCTAAAAAAATGTTTGTAGCTGAATTTCTCCGTATCATATTCATACGTTGATGGTTTAAGCGCTAAAATTTTATCTAAACCGCCTTCAATTGATTTTATATTTGTTTTAAATACAGCGTCAGAAGGATTAATTGTATAACTGCTTGCCGATACAGGACCAAGAAAATACCCTGCCCAATTGCCTACACCATTTGTACCAAGGTCACCATAAATACCAGTATTAAAAGCTGAGGCACCATTGGCTTTACCATAGACCCCAATATTATTCACTGCAGTATTTTGACCTTGAAAACTGTATCCATAACCGGCAACTCCAATGTTATTGGTGGTTGCATTCTTAGCTTGCGAGTAAGTTCCGGTATTGTTTGTATTGGCACTTGTACCACCTAATGCATATACTTCAATCCCTTTTTCTTCACCGCTATATTGACCATCAGCAGTTGCATACATGGCTCTGAATTTTCCGGCGAGCGCGAGTGCATTTCCCATACTGTTGTTGGTATTTTCAACTTGCAAAGCAGCAGTGTAAGATGATCCCAATAAATCATTTTTGATGTTTACAAAACCAAGTGTGGCAGGAGGAGAATGAACAATTTTTACAATTACACCATCATCATTAACCTGACTGTTGCAGATTTCGTTGGTTGAAAGATTGGTCCACTTTGTTAAAAAATTTAATGATGGCAGAGCGCAATTAATTACCGTTCCTGTTCCTACCGGCAAAGTGCGATATTGCAATTCGTGTGTGGCACCATCCCAAACAACAAAATTATTGCTCGCCGAACCTGATGGCACATTATCAATTTTTGCATTACCAAAAACATGCAATGTAGCAGTAGGGCATGTACCATTACCAATACCAGTGTATCGGGCGACTGTTCCATCATTTTGCCAAGGGGTGATTACTAAATCTCCATTGAGATCTACTCTAAAGTTTGCCCACCTTCCCGAATTGGGTATATTGATATCCAATTGCGTTTGTGTTAGGCGAAGTTGACGATTGGTTGGAGCAAATACATCAAGCTTTTCTTGTGGCGGTTTGTTTTGTGTAAAATCACCGATGCCCAAGAAACTGCCACTTGATGGTCTAATAATTCCGTTGCCTGCTGTTGTTACCCTGTAGCTTACGAAACCACCTGTTGTAGAATTTGTAAGACGAAGAATATCGGCGTTGGCTCCCGGTTCAGCGACTTCGAGCCGACCGGCTGGCAGAGCGGCGTTGATACCAACCCACCCTGGATTTGCATAAGCAGTGCCTTTGATCGTCATATACTTTGTAC
>JAJAYG010000375.1 GCA_026786335.1 Chitinophagales bacterium
AGACAAAGGTGTGCCTGCGAATGAACTGGTTCGCGAAAGTATTTTCTCTGATATAATCATTCTCGGATACCAAACTTTTTTTAGTGGTGTTGCCGGTGAAGGAAGTATTTTGAAAGATGTTTTAACAGATGCTGAATGCCCGGTGTTGATTGTGCCCAATGAATATAAGCCCATTGAAACATTGCTGCTTGCTTTTGATGGCAAACCTTCTTCAGCTTTTGCAATTAAGCAATTCACTTTGTTGTTCCCCGAATTGGTTTTAAAAGCAAATGCCTCGATGATTCACATCAGCAACACAAAAGAAAATTCAATTGAAGACGGGGAATTGATGAAAGAATATTTAACCGTTCATTACCCAAAAATAAATTTTGAAACCCTAAGCGGGCAAGCTGATGAAGTCATTCTCAACTTTGCCGAAGTGCAAAAAAATCCGTTGATCGTAATGGGTGCTTATGGCAGAAGCGGTGTGTCGAGATTTTTTTCGAAGAGCGCCGCGGGAAAATTATTGAAAGAAAAATCGCTGCCGATTTTTGTGGCGCATCGCTAACAAATTACGGCTCCAACCTCCCATACATTCTTGGGAAAGGAATGGTCTCACGCACATGCGGAAGTTTGCAAACCCATGCCACCAATCTTTCTAATCCCAATCCAAAACCTGAATGTGGCACAGAACCATAACGCCGCAGGTCGAGGTACCATTGGAATGCTTCCATTGGTAATTGATGCTCCACAATTTTTTCTTTGAGCAGGTTAATATCTGTTTCACGCTCACCACCACCAATAATTTCTTCGTAACCTTCAGGAGCTAAAACGTCAATACCTTTTGCCCAGCGTGCATCCACATCGCGCTTGAGGTAAAATGCTTTTACTGCATGCGGCCAGTTGTAAACCATAATGGGTGTATCAAACAATCGCGTGATAACAGTTTCATCGCTGCCGCCAAAATCATTTCCGAATTCAAAAGTTTTTGCTGAGTTAATCCATTGAGGAATGTTGCGCTCATCTTCTTCCAAATCTTTCAAATCATTTTTAAACTGATCAACTTTTGATTGGTTAAAATTCATTTCACCTTTCTTTAAAGTGCCGCCTGCAATTTTTTCTTCGCGTTCTGCAATTTCTTTTTTCGCTTCCGCAATTTTTGATTGCACGCTTTTCAATTCTTCCTCAAGTGAACCAACAGAATTTTTTCCTTCCACATCCTGCTCGCCTTTGATAATGCGCACTGCTTCTTCATAAGTAAGGCGTGGGAATTTTTTGTTTACGAGGTTTTCAAGAATTGAAGTATCACGACCAATGAGTTTGAATTCAGCAGCGCAACTGATGAGTAAATGTGAAATCACAAACTTCATCATGGCTTCAATTAAATCCATGTTCATATCAAGATCATAAAAAGCCATCTCGGGTTCTATCATCCAAAACTCAGAAAGATGCCTGCGTGTTTTTGATTTCTCAGCGCGAAATGTAGGACCGAAAGTGTAGATTTTCCCCATCGCCATTGCCATTGCCTCGCCATATAATTGTCCGCTTTGAGAGAGGAAAGCGGGCTTGCCATAAAAATCTGTTTCGAATAAAGTGCTGGTGCCTTCCACCGCGTTGCCTGTAAATATTGGTGCATCCATCTGCACAAAATTTTCGTGCTGAAAAAATTGGTGGATTGAAAAAATCATGGCGTTCCTGATTTTCATAATTGCCCATTGGCGCTGCGAACGCAACCACAGGTGGCGATTGTCCATTAGAAAATCTACGCCGTGTTCTTTTTTTTAGATCGGAAATTCTTCGGCAATCGTGATCACTTCCACTTTTGTTGCGCGCACTTCGTATCCTCCTATCTGGCGCTCATCTTTAAAAACATTTCCGGTAATGCGGCAACTGCTTTCCATGGTAAGCATTCCTGCATTCTCAAAATCTGCAGGTGAAATATTTTTTTCATCCACTACACACTGGCAAAATCCTGTGCCATCGCGCATGATGATGAAGTACAAACCTTTGCCGCTTCTCTTATTAGAACTCCAACCTTGAAGAATTACCTCTTTGCCTTCATGCTCTGCAAGATCACTGATGGAAACTGTTTTCATTTTTTACTGATTTTATTTTTTAGGCAAGCCGTTGTCAGGGTTGAAAAAAATCGCTGACAGGGTTTGCCATTTTAAGGGCGGCGAAGTTAGAGAGAAAAAGGAAAGTGCTGAGGTTGAAAAAAAATTATCTGCAACCTATTCAGATTGTTTTACAAATTTCATTTATTGAGTTTATAGAACAATGCATAATTCAATTCAATCTTCAGACTGGGGCATTTCTAAATTACTTAAATGATTTTACTCATTGAATATTCAAATGATTTTACAAATGTCATAGTCATTTGCTTTCGAAAAAAAGCGGCGGCATAGCTCCCACTTACTTCACCACAACTAACTTCTTTATATCAAACTGCTGATTGCCTGAAAGGAGTTTGAAGAAATAAATGCCTGAGGTGAATGCTGATGTGTTGATGGTGGTTTTCAGATTTTCATGATTGATGTTTTCTGTTTGCAATATTTTTCCAAATACATCGGTGATCATTAGTTTTAATTCTGCTGCGTTGTTACTGTTTTTTATTTCGACCACTACTTTATTTGTTGCAGGGTTTGGATAAATCAATAGTTGATTGTTGAGTGTGAGAGTTGCAGGATTGTTGAGCAGTTCGAAATAATAGGGTGCAAAAATATCTTGTGCACTTTGTAATCCTGCTGTTAATTTTTCCTCTGTGCTGTCGCCATCATCGTACAAAACTTTTGCTGCCATAATGCGCATTACGGTTGAATCATCGGTTGGTAATGTTACACCTGCAACTGTGGTAACGCTCCATTCAGTGTTATCGCTTGGAGTAGTCTTACTAAAATCAAAGGTGTAATACTTGGCAATGTAACCTGCGTAATGATCTTCAATTTCATGCCCCATGCGGATACTGTCAGCCATTTCCTTTTCTTC
>JAJAYG010000376.1 GCA_026786335.1 Chitinophagales bacterium
ATGAAATTCCTGCATCATTCACATCACCATATCCATCACCATCTGCATCAACATAATAATTTATAAACGTTGCATCTTCATCAATGCTTCCGTCGCAATCATCATCGAATGTATTGCACAAATCAATTTGATTTGGATGAATAGCATTTACTGCATCATTGCAATCTGTATTATCAGATGAATATCCAGCACCGGGATTTGCGCATGAAGAAATTCCTGCATCATTCACATCACCATATCCATCGCCATCTGCATCAACATAGTAGGTTACGAAAGTGAGTCCATCATCAATGCCGTTTGCGCAATCATCATCAATGCCGTTGCAAATTTCTGTTGCATCGGGGTTTATATTTTCATCACCATCATTGCAATCTGTATTATTTGTAACGCCACATGCAACAGGATCACCTGCGCCATATCCATCATTATCTGCATCATTATACATGTAGTTTGCGTCATCACAATCAGTAGCATCTGTTACATAACCAGATGGCGGGGTATAGGAGCAAACAGAAAACGTGTTTCCAACATCACCGAAACTATCGCCGTCAACATCGCCATAATAAGTTTGCTCTGTATAAATAAATTCATCTCCATCATTGCAATCTCCTGCATTGGCGATGTAACCCGCGGGTTGATCGCAACTAATAATAACATCATTCTCATCGCCGTATGTATCATTATCAGCATCGGCATACCAAGTAGTAGCTGTTTGGTCGCTACCAATTGTAAATGATAATGATGAGGAGCAATTGTTAAAATCTGTTACTGTAATTGTATAATCACCAGGTAAAAGAGCGGTGATGTCTTCTGTTGTTTCACCATTACTCCACAAAAAGAAATAGAAGGGAGTTCCGCCGCTCACCGAAACATCAATAGAGCCGTCATTAACATTACTGCATGTTGCATCAAATTGAGTACCGCTGATTGAAATTGCATCAGGCTCTGTGATTGAAACTGAAGTTGTAGCAGAACAGTTCTTTGAATCAGTAACGGTTACGCTGTAAGTATTTGAAGCGAGAGATGAAACATCTTGTGTAGTTATGCCATTTGACCATGCATAAGTATAACCACCACTTGCTGTTGTTAATTGAACTGAAAGATCATCAACTCCAAGTCCATGATCATTTCCTGTATCATTAATATCTGTGTAACGAAGCCAGATGGCATCGCCGGCGGCAAGAGTAACATTGAAAACGCCATAGACATAAAATTTATTTGGCTCCACATTTCCATCGAGTGCGCTTGCACTTGCATTATTAATCTGGCTATAAAAATCAAGATCATTTACGTCAGTCCAAGTACCAGAAGTTATGCTTGTTGCATTTATCTGATAACCAAAATCAAGTTTTTGTTGATTGATATTTCCACCGCATCGCCATTGTTCACCCCAATAACCAACAGTAATTGATGATACAGTTTCACCTGTTGTATTAATAATTTTTACGCCGTAGTTAATTGTACCTGTTCCACCCGAAGCAAGCGACCCCAATGCTCTTTCTGAATTTGATGCGCTTCCATAACTGTACAATGCTCCTGTTGTTGATGAGCCAATGTCTGCATTATATGTTGTGCGGCTTGCATACCAATTTGAAATTGTTGAATTATCTACCCATGCATTTCCTGTTCCGCTTAAAGCAAGCGTATTAAAATTTTGTGTGTAAGGAATAGTAGTGCTGGGTGTTCCTCCGCTAACATTTAGATTTATGCTTCCACTATTTCCTCCGAAGCAACTAACATTTGCATGGGTCTCACTTAGTAGAATTACTGTTGGTTCAGTTACTGTAATTGAAATAAAATTTTGGCATCCGCCTGCATCAGTAACAGTAACACTATAAGTTCCAGCTGCAAGGCCACTCAAATCCTGTGACGTTGCGCTATTACTCCAGCTATACAAAAATCCGCCTGCGCCTCCGCTTACAGTAAGGTCAATACTTCCATCGGTTGCTGCATTGCAACTGATATTGTTATGTGTTTCAGAAATAACAATTGCTGGTGGAGCAGTAAGAATTACAGAGAGATTACTTGTACATGAACCATCACTTACTGTAACTGTATATGTTCCCGCAGTAAGCGAACTTATATCCTGTAGAATAAAACCATTGCTCCAAAAATAGGTATAGATACCAGTGCCTCCTGTTGCAGTAAGATCAATTGAACCATTGCTTCCACCATTGCAACTAACATTGGTATGAGTTTCTATAAGATTTATTCCTGTAGCAGGATTAATGGTTATTGATTTTGTTGCTGTGCATGTGTTTGCATCAGTAACTGTTACTGTATAGGTGTTTGCAATGATGGATGAAATGTCTTCTGTGGTTGCCCCATTAGACCATGCAAAATTATAAGTACCCGGCCCCGATGAAATCAATGTTGCAGTAAAATCATCTACGCTAAGTCCGTCATCTGAACCGGTTGCATTAAAATCATTCCACCGAATATAAAGGGTTGCTCCATTTGCAATTGACAAAGAAGAAATTGTTCCTGACTTTGAAGTTTTGTTTGCAGCAGCATTACCATCCAAAGCACCAACCGTTCCTGTGGTAACTGGCGCAGTAAAATCCAATGCATCAAAGTCTGACCATGTTCCGGTAGTTAAACTTGTTGCATTGGTACTGTATTGAAAATCCATTCTATCAACTCTTGCAGTAGCACCTAATCTCCATTGTTCACCCGTGTATGAAATAGAAATAGATGTTACGGTTGAACCTGTTGTGTTTGTAAATACTGCACCAATGGTTGGAATTAAACTACCTGATTGAAGACCACCAAAAGCACGATCACTATTGGAAGCCGATCCAAAACTGTAAGTATCGCCTGCAGTTCCGCTTCCGGTTCCTGCTGTATAAATTGTATTAGCATTTGAACCCGATTCTGATAATAACCATCCTGAAGGTAAAGTTGATGATGTGCCAGATAAAGCAAGTGTATTAAAATTTTGTGTAACAATCTGTGTTGCAGGAATTGGAGTTCCGCCTGTTACAGTAATATCAATTGAACCACTATTGGGAACAGCACAACTTGGGTTAATATGGGTTTCAGTAATGCTAATGGTTGGAACAGTGTAACTAAAATTTAATCCTCCATTACCGTTGAGATTAATCGTGCACAAATCATAATCGGTTCCAATGTTGCCTGAAGAAACAGTGCTTGAGAAAACATAATACTTCACAGTGGTTGCTGCAATTTGGCCGGGAATAGATGCGCTGCCATTGGCTCCAACAGTTGCGGCAGTAACCAATGATGAAGACACAAAATTATTATTACTCCACCGCACGTAAAAAATTTCCTGCGCACTTGGCGTAACACTTAATGTAAATGAAACAAGAGTTGATGTGCCCGCACAAGGTGAAGAATTTGACACAGTTGAAATTGTTGCAGGGCTTGCACCTGTTTCCATTATGCATGCCTTGGTATCGTTGTAACCTAGATCGAGCCAATTAACAGTGTAAAATTTTCCATTGGTAAATGTGCAATTATCATTTGGTTGGCTGCCACCGATATAAACATTGTTGGGAGTATTTAACGTCCATGAAGCTACACCGCCCCATTTGTTTGCGTAGTAGTTACCTGAAGGGCCTGATGTAAAAAGAAAATCATAATTGCCACCAACAATATCACCACCACTTATAGCTGCAGAAAATTTTGTTTGCCATATAACTTGGCCGGCCAAACTGCTGTTGATGTTTAATTGTCCACCTGCAGTTTGACTTGCGTTTGCAAATTTTAGGTTGGATGGTGGATTTGTAAATCCATTATATGCACCGGGCATATTCAATCCTTCAGGCTGAAAAATTTGTGCCGAAGAGGTAATAGAAATGCTTAGCATGCAAATACAAAAAAGAATAGTCGCAATGAGTTTTTGTTTTGCTTTTAGGGTAATTGTGTTCATGTTGTTTGGCTTTATGATTTCAAAATTTAAGATGAAGAGACAAAATTGAATGCGTGAAAATAATTATTAATAATAAATGAAGAGACTTAATAGAGAGTGCAAAATTGAAATTGTTTTTCAATTATAGCATTTTCTTTAAATTAAATAATTTGGATTAAAATGGATTTTGTTAATGTATATTCGACATCGTAAGTTCTAAGAATGAATTTTTAAAAAGCAGATGTCATTACTTCTTTCATTCGTTAGTTTTTTAAATAGTGAGGAGCGTAAACACTTCTCCATGTTGCCTTTATGCGGTAAGGAAAAATTATTGCGTGACATTATGCTTACTCGGGAACATGCTTTAATTTCCAAACCTTCCCTAATGAAAGAATTAGCCCTTACATCAACTCATTATGATAAAATAAATACGCAGGTATTAAAGAAGTCGTATCGCTTTATTGCGGGTGACGATGAATTGGAGCAATTGAATTTTTTAAGTAAGAAGTTTATGTTCAATCATCTTTTTCACGAGATCAGACAACTTAAGGCTAAGGTAATTAATGGTGAAGTAAATCCTGAAAATAAAGATAAATATATTCGTGCAATTTTTGATTTCTCTATAAATGTTCCCGCAAAATATTTTAATGAATCTTTTGTAAACCAGAACGGGGTATTCTATCTCTCTCAGGTAAATGATAACATAAAGGCAAGAGAATTTGAGGTTAAAGCAAAAATGCTTTTTGCCAGATTAAATTCACTTACTCAAAAGTGTCCGAGTAGTTCAGTGACAATAAAAATGAAAAAGGAAATTGCTGCTTTGGAGAAAAAATATGCTACTGTAGAATATCCTGAAATAAAATCAATCCTTTATCACTGCTGGATAAATTTTTACCGCATGTTGATTCCCGATTGGAAAAAGCGTACTCTCTATCTAGAAAAAATTCAAAATCTGTATAAGAAAGATAATGTTCCAATTTTTGAAAGAGCCATCTATGAATGCCATAAAGCTGAAGTCCTTTACGAGAAGGGCGAATTTGCAAAAGCGTATTTAGCTTATACCAAAACCTTTTCTAGCTACATGCTGCTATTGCGAAATCAATTTCATCATTTCGCACGATGGATCGAACTTGCATTGATACTTGGATTATACAGCGAAGCAGAACAGTTGCTTGATTCACTTTTTAAAGTTTATGTAAATAACCGCCATGAATCAAATGGTGTTTTGGGTTCATTACTTTATGCCGAAATGTATTTGTTAAAAAACGATTTTAATAATGCTTTTCAATACCTAAGCCTTGCTAAGTCTTTAAATTCTATACAGGTTTATTTTATTTATGAAATAAGAATAAGGATGAGGGAAGCACTTTTTTTTGCACTCAATGGCGACAAAAGATTTGTTGAAAGATTAGTTCAGCGATGCGTTCGCTATATTCAATTGCAAAAACTTGATCAGGAGCGATATACTTACCTTCAGTTTTTCAGAATTCTAAAAGACTATCAAAATATAAAAGCAACGTACCCTGATCGTCTTTCATCCAAATCAAAAGAATTGTTGAAACCATTTGAATCCGGCTATGAAAAACTTAACGAATTATTATTGAAAAAACTCCTGGATAAAAATTAGTTTGATCCTCCTAAAAGTCAGCGAGCCATTCAATAGCCCGGCTCTCAGAATAATACTTACCGGTTAATGGATTGATCACAAAACCAACATGCCCTCCATGCGAAGGTGTTTCAAGAAAAACTTTTTCGTGAAGTTTACATTCTTTATAAGGCAAACAATCTTTAGTAAAGAAC
>JAJAYG010000377.1 GCA_026786335.1 Chitinophagales bacterium
ACCAAGAATGTAGCAATTGGTAACATTCTTAAATGAATCAATTCCATTACCCTTTAACGAGTTCTCCTGAAGCCCTTCATAAAAAGCAAAAATGGGATAAGTAGTCGCGTTGCCTCTCTTGATGAGGTAGAAATTAAACCCATAAGAACCCTGTGAGCACATAGCCGGAAAGTTTGGTGCATCCACATTATTTACAAACCAGGCATAATAAAGTACTTGTTCATCATTGCCCCATGTCACCGAATCCTGCAATACAGGTTGCGGATTAGCAATAGATTCTGCAATAGCAGTCTTTAAATTATTTTTTCCATCATTAATTTTTTTTGTCTCAACATTATTGCTCAGTTTAGTAACAGTTACGCAGTAGAAATAGGATTGATTATCGAGACAGGTAAAAACATAAAGTCCTTTATTAGCGGCCATAGTTGTACCGGCATTATCGGTTTTAAAATACCGCTGCCCGCCCAAAATTTGTGAGAGCCGAAAATTTTTACATGATGAGTCTCTAACATTTCCTATTAGTGTGCTGCTGTTGAGTTGAGAGGTGGAAGTAAATTTTGTGGTGCTTCTGTACACATTGTATTTTAAATTGGTTGAAGCAGGTGTAGTCCATTTTAAAAAAACCTGGCCATTGCTGTAAGTTGCTTTTAAGTTTTTAACTACATAAGCCGAAGCGAAAAAAATATTTTGAGAAAAGAAAAATATTACGATAAGAAGTTTGGGAAATGTTTTCATTGAGAAAAATTATACAATCAATTCACTTGGAAACCTTACAGATTCAGATATTGCATCACGGCTAACCGAATGATCCCATTGCTCTTCAATACCATTCCAGGATAATCCTTCTGCTGCCATTTCAAGAACAACTGCAACCAAAACCCTTGTGCCCTTAAACGTTAATTGACCGTGACAAATTTTTGGATCGGCGATCACAAATTTTCCAAGTTGTTGTCTTTTCATAATGAACAAAATTATGTCTTTGGTTTTAATCAAGTTCTGAATTCAAATTTACAAACTCGCAATCAACTCAATCTCTTCCTGCGTTAATACCCGATTATAAATCAATATATCATCAATGGCCCCATCAAAATGATAATACCTTCCATAACCACCGCCAACACCAATTTGAAATGATGCATCGGTGTCGCTAAAATTATTTCCGGCTTTTATGGAATCAACTGAACCTGTAAAATTTCCATTCACATAAACTTTCAATACATTACCATCTGCAACAAACGAAACCTGCTGCCACACACCAATTTCAAACTGAACTACTGCATTTAAAGGATCAACTCCATAAACAGTTGTGTTTCCATTGGCAATCCAATTATCGAAATTAAAACTTGAACGGTACACATGATTATCTATACTGTACTCGAACGGCCCGGTTGCATTTCTCTTACTCAAAATAGCAGAGGGCGATAAAGTATCACTAACCAAAATCCAGCAACAGATGCTGAAGATATTATTAGGAAATGAAAATTGCGGAGCATCACCAAAATCAATGTAAGCCGAATCACTTCTTGTAAAATACATTGATTGCTGCGGTTCACCTTGGCGATTGTTAAATGGCTGCGCACCATAAATTACTCCGCTCACATTGTTAGTGACATCAAATGCGTTTCCATTCAATTCAATATTGGCAACCAATCCATTTTGCAGCGCTGTAGTAATTTCTTCCTTTTTACAAAATGAAAAAACAAACAAGCAAAAAGCCAATACAAAAATTTTAATCACTTCAAACTTCACAGTGCATAGTTATGATTTTGAAACGAAATGAAATTATATTTCAAAATGCTTCTGCAAATTTTTTCTGTTCTTTGCTTTGTGAAAAACAAAACTATTTGGTGGATGTATGGAAGATGAAGATTCAAAAATTCTCGATTACCCTGCTCAAAAAAAAGAAATTGATGATGGCAAAAGCAAATATGATCGGCTGTTACAATCGGTCATGATGTTTTCATTTTCAATATTTTTTCTTGCATGGCTTTACAAATTTCAACATTGGCCTTATTGGCAATTCGCAAGTACCATTCTAATAATTTCCCTCAGCACGCTCGCGCTCGCAGGAGCTTTGCGTTACTCGCTTAAAAAGAAAAAAACGATTGAAGATTATTTGCTGATTGTGGTTTATAGCATTCTGCCTATTGCGTTTCTGTTTCAACTCATGCGATGGCAAGGAAGTAATGCTATGCTGATTACAGGAGGAATCGCCTTCTTTCTCTACTTCACTGTTCGCATTGTTAAATCTTTCGGGAATAAAAATGAAGATACAGAAACTTAACCTGTAAACTTAATTTACCTGATCACCACGCAGTGCTCTAAAACGTTTGCGCGCTTCAACTGTATAAATACTTCCTTTGTATTTGGTAAGAATTTCTTTGTAGAGTTCCATTGCCTTCGTGTTATCATGCAAATAATTCTCATACAGTTCTGCGAGTTGAAACATGGCATCATCACCCAGAATATCGAATGAATAGCTTTCATCAATTTTATCAAACAACTGAGCAGCCTCAGTATATTTTCTTTCACTCAAATAAATTCTTCCTTTCTCAAAAAGCACATCATCATTCAAAGAGTGACTGGGATAAATATTGGTGAGTGAATCCAATGTTTTAATTGCTTCATCATTTCGGTTTTGAAAAATCAACAAATCAGCTCTTGCATAAATTTTCATGGGTTCAGGTGTGGTATCAAGCCCCATGTTATCGGTTATAAAAACTGAAAGCGCAATGGCATCATTGGCAACCAATTCTGATGTGGCACTTTTTAAAACGTCAAGTTGTGTTTGACTCCAGTCAAAATCACCCATGTAAAAACTAAGTTTTGCATTTTTAAATCTCGCCTTCTCACCTAACTCATCATCTTTAAAAGTTTTATCAACCTGTCCATATAACAAGAGCGATTCCCAAACTTCATTCTTAATTAATTGCGCATCACCCAAATCAAGTTTAAGAGATGCATTCAATTTATAGTTTGGGGTAGGAATTGAAACCGCTTCCTGAAGTATGCTGATGGCTTTATCGGCATTGTGCAAATATTTTGCTTCGAAGTTTGCAAAGTCGCGCATTACAGAAAGTGTTTGTGGGCCTTTACCAAACTCTGTAAGAAAGTCTTCATAATCTTTTTCCAATTTCAACAAATCATCATTGGTGTAATTATTTAATACGGTAATCTTTGTTTGCTGTGCTGTTAAAATGTTAGAGCGCGAAGGCAGGTAAAGGAAACTTGATTTTCCTTTTTCAGAAATTATATACTTGTATGCACCAATTGCTGCATCATAATTTCCTTCATCAAAAGCTGATTGTGCAAACTGATAAATTCTTTGCCCCTCTTCTTTATTTCTTTTATCCATTGCTTTTACCTGCTGAAAGGCCGAGGTGAAATCTTTTTTCTGAATGTAATACCACACGAGCATGTCATTCAATTGCTCCACCTCGGGATTTTTTTGAATGCGCCTGTACAATTCAGATTGTAACTCTTTTGAATACTGCGCATCTTCTATCAATGGTTGCAAATCTGTTTGCACTTGTTCTTTTTGCGCAGGATCCGATTGCAGAATATCTATGTATGTTTTAATAGTTGCACTCACATTTCCGTTTCTTCGATAAAGACCGGCCAGTTCATTCAAATACAAATCTGAACTCTGCGCATTAAAAATTTTGCGGGCTTGCTGATAGGTTTGAATTCCATAATCAATTAGCCCATAACTGATAAAACGATTCGCCAGTTTATTTATCTGCGGCATGTTGGGCGCAATCAGTTTGATTGCTTCATCATATTGTGCTGTTGCCTGCTTTTCATTCTCCTGTAAATGAAATGTGTTTCCGAGATCGACGTAATAACTTAGATCATCAGGGAATTTTTTGATCTGCTTCCTGATCATTTTTTCTGCATCATCAAATTGCTTTAACTCTGTAAGGCATTTGAAATAGTTTTGATAGAATTGCGAGTTACCCGGGTTTTTACCCTGCAGTTTTTCATACAGCACAACAGCCTTATCATATTCACCATTGCTGAAATATTGCTCGGCCAACTGAACATCCTGTGGTTGCTGTGCAAAGGCAAACATGCCATTCAACAAAAAAATAAACACCAACAGAAACTTAGACTTCATTTCAAAAAAAATTATGTGATCGAAATTACTTCACTTGCAGTTAATCATGTTCAAGGTTCAGCGCAACCATTTTTTCATTGCAAGAAATCTGAAAAAATAATATCCGCTGATGGCTCCTATAGAATTTGCAACCATATCGAGCACTTCAAATTTCCTGAAGCGGGTTAACACCGGTTGAAAAATTTCAATACTGATTCCTACCAAAGCACAAAAAATAATGGAGCCAAGAATAAAATTTAAACGAGGCAACCGGCTGTTTTGTTGTTTGAAAAATCCACGGATCAAGAGCAAACTCAACATTGCATACATGCATACGTGCACGATCTTATCGAAATACATTTTATCAAACACATTTGACTTTGGCCAATTGGTTAAAGGAGTAAAAGACAAATAGAGAATGATGCCGAACCAAATTACGAAGAGAGAAAAATTTTTGAGCAAACCTTTTTATTGACTTAAGAAGTAAGACGTAAGAAAATAGAAGTTAGAAGTAAAAAGTTAGAATTAAGAAACTCATAACTTTTATCCGCCGTAGTTTTTCACGAAGGCGGACAAAACTCAAAACTCGAGATCTACTGCCCTATCAAATTCTTGTAAGCCGCAACATCAAGCAGTTCATTTACCTCCGAGGCATTGTCAATAGAAATTTTAACCATCCAGCCGTCGCCATAAGGATCTTTGTTCACTTTATCGGGATTGTCATTGAGTGATGAATTGAATTCAAGAATTTTTCCTGTGAGCGGAAGAAATAAATCTGATACTGTTTTTACAGCTTCAACCGTACCAAACACAGCTTCTTTTGCCAGCGTTTGACCAACCGATGCAACATCTACATAAACGATGTCGCCCAATTCGCCTTGTGCAAAATGGGTGATGCCGATGGTGCCGGTGTTGCCTTCAACGCGAATCCATTCATGGTCCTTGGTATACTTTAAGTTTTCGGGAAAATTCATGTTTAAAAAATTTTTGCCAAATGTAGAAGAAAAAATTTCAGGTTGAAATGATTGTTTAACAGTTTTTAAAATTGTAATTATTGAACAGGTGTTTCATTTTGCTGCTCTTCATGTTTTCTTTTCTTAGTTCCTAAAATAAATCTGGCAATTGCCAGCAATACAAATCCAAATCCGCTACCGACCAAAATTCCTGCGACTGTATCGTGAATATACATTCCTGCAATTACACCAATGAACAGGCAACTGATAAAAAGTAAATTGGGAATACTGTAAAATAATTTAGGATGAAAACTAAAAGCCATGCGGTTTGAATATTGAATGCAAGATAAGCAGTGTAATAATAAGTCGCAAGTCGCAAGTCGCAAGTCGGAAGTCACAAGTCATTTATCTCTGATCATACTTCTTATGTCTTGCATCTTACATCTTTTATCTATCCTATTTCTACCATCTATCTTTGGTGCAGAAATATTAATTCAATGAAAGTAGCAGTAATTCGAAAAGAACAATTTAACGCAGCGCACCGGCTTTACAGAAAAGACTGGGACGATGCAAAGAACAAAGAAGTGTTTGGCCTGTGCAGCAATCCGCTTTACCACGGTCATAATTATATGCTGGAAGTAAAAGTTACCGGAGAAATAAATCCTGAAACCGGTTATGTGATTGATTTAAAAATTCTGAAAGAGATTATTAAAGCTGAAGTGCTGGATAAATTTGATCACATGAATTTGAATGAAGACACAGAAGAGTTTCGTGATCTTAATCCTACTGCTGAAAATATTGCGATTGTTATCTATGATAAAATCAGAAATAAATTGGATAAGCAATATGAAGTGAAGGTGTGGTTGAGTGAGACGGATAAAAATTTTGTGGAGTATCCCGCGTGACAATAACAAAATAGATTCCTGTTTTATTTTTCCAAAACGACTCTGTCATGCTGACGAAGGAAGCATCTGTTTTTTCTTCATTAAATGCTTCCTTCGTCAGCATGACAGTTAGTGTGTTGTTTGTTTGCCTGATACTAAAAGTGAAAGCATAATTTTTTGTTTAAAAAAAAATGAATTAAATCACATCATTTAATTCTCAAATTCGCCTAATGAAAAAATATTTTCTTCTAACGGTTTTGTTTTCAATGCAATGTTTTCTCTTCATCACAAATTCAATTGCGCAAGATGCAAGAGCAAACAACATCGCCGACTCTGTGATGATTGCCATGGGCGGAAAACAAAACTGGGACAACACTCATTTTATTAAATGGACTTTTTTTGGAAGAAGAACTTTGCTGTGGGATAAATACACCGGCAATGTGCGCATTGAAATTCCTGCCAAGCAACTGATCATACTCACAAACATCAACACCAAACAAGGAAAAGTTTTTAGAAATAAAATTGAACTCACGCAAGCCGACAGCAATGCTTACTTTATGGATCGCGGCTATAAAATTTGGGCGAATGATAGTTACTGGCTCTTGATGCCTTTCAAACTTAAAGATCAGGGTGTAACAATTTCTTATGAGGGAACTGAAAAAGATTCTTCAAACAATAGTTGCTATGTGCTGCAACTCACCTTCAATAAAGTAGGAGTAACTCCCGATAACAAGTACCACATTTTTGTTGACCGCAAAACTTATCTCGTAACACAATGGGCTTTCTTCGAAAAATTTTCTGATGCCATTCCCGAATTTATTGACTCATGGAATAATTATGAGCGCTATGGAAATATTTTACTCTCAGGCGATCGTGGCAAGTATGATGGCAAGCTTACGGATATTGCAGTGATGGATGCAATGTCGCAAGAGTTATTTGAGAAACCATGATTTAGTAAATGGGAATAATCAGTTATTGGTAATTTTATAAAACCTAAATTTGTGTACTAATAAAATCCTAAATGAAGAACTATCAGTTTACCGCACAAATCGAACGTGATGCTGAAACAGGAATGTACACAGGAATAATCCCCAATGTATATGGCGCACATACTCAAGCAAAAACATTGGATGAACTACAAGTTCGTTTAAAGGAAGTGCTTGAGTTGTGCATGGAAGAAATGACTGATGAAGAATTGAAAGCTATTCCTGAGTTAATTGGCTTTCAACAAGTGTCAATAGCTGTATGAGCAGACTACAAGTTATAACAGCAAAAAAATTCGAAAAAATATTATTGTTACTGGGTTTTAAAATCAACAGGCAAAAAGGAAGTCATGTTTTTTACCGTCATGCTGATGGAAGATCCACTACTCTTCCGCATCATTCAGGCGAAGATTATTATCACACACTAAATTATTCTACTATGAAAAAACTGTACACAATTATTTTGTTTGCATTGCTTGCAAATATTTCTCTCGCACAAAAACAAACTTACCAATGGTATTTCAGCAACACTGCTGCAATGGATTTTAACAGTGGCACTTCTGTTTCGGTAGATAACAGTGTGATGAATCAGTTCGAAGGTTCATCATCTATTGCCGATGAAAACGGAAACCTTCTTTTCTATACCGATGGTTTAACAGTGTGGAATAAAAACCATGTGCCTATGCCGAATGGTACCGGCATGAAAGGAAATTATTCTTCTACACAATCTGCACTCATTGTTCCAAAACCCGGGAGCAGCACGCTCTATTACATTTTTGTTTGCGATGGCGCAACTGCACATTACTCCGAATTAGACATCACACTCAATGGCGGGTTAGGTGATGTAACAGCATTAAAAAATGTGACCATGAATAATAATTGTGCTGAGAAACTTGCCGGCGTAAGAGCTGCGAATGGTTTGGATTACTGGATTGCGATTAAGGAAAACAACAATGCAAAATTTAAAGCATATCAATTTACAAGTGCAGGATTAAGCACAGCAGTTACCTCTACAGTTGGCAATCAACTCGTGGGCAACATTGGTCAGTTACAATTTTCTCCCGATGGAAAATTAGCAGCCATGGCAAGTTACAGTTCGCCCACTTTAGAAACAGTTGACCTTTTTCAATTTGACAACGCCACCGGAATTTTTTCGAACCACATTGGAATGGTCACCACTTATTTTCAAACTTATGGTTTAGAATTTTCACCTAACAGCAAAGTGCTTTACTCTGGTGCAAACCCCGGCGTAAATACAGTGCATCAATGGGATCTTTCGGTTTATGATTCTGCTGCAATAAAATCTTCAGATTATTTGGTTGGCAGCACATTGGGTGATGTTGGTTCACTTCAATTGGGCCCCGATGGAAAAGTTTATGTAGCGCAAACAAGCAGCATTTATGTAGGCGCAATTAATAACCCCGATGTTATTGGAGGAGGTTGTAATTGGGTTAACACAGGAGTAAATCTTTCACCTAACACCATGGGATTAGGATTGCCAAATTTCGTCTCCAGTTTTTTTGTCCCCATCAGTGCTGAATTTTTCTGCTATGGCGATGCCACACATTTTTTAATCAGCGACTCTGCAGGTTTTCAAAATGCCTACTGGAATTTTGATGATCCTGCATCGGGCGCCGCAAATGTTGATTCAGGTGCGAGTGTATTTCACGTGTTTACCGATACCGGTTCTTATACAGTTCAGGTAGTAGAAGATTTTGGTTACGGAATTTCTGATACTATTTACAAAACCATCACCATCATTCCTGCTCCAATTGTTTCATTGGGAAATGATACTTCGCTCTGCACCGGTGATTCACTATTGATTGATGCAGGC
>JAJAYG010000378.1 GCA_026786335.1 Chitinophagales bacterium
GCTCTGAATCTGTTTCGGCCTCACCCCTCTGAATTTTTTGCACGGCAATATTTACAGTTTGTGCCTCATGGTCTGGGATAAAAACATCAATCACGCTGTATCCATCTTTAAGGTTTTCAAGAATCTCGTCAGTTAGTAATTTGTCCTCCTTCAGCGCAAGAGTCAAATCTTTGTAGGCTTGTTTAATATCTTCATTAGAATTTCTAAGTAAAGAAATTGGATGAGCGGGTTTTCCGATGTCGTGCGACGGATCAAGTAACGCAGAAAATTCACGAACAATTTTTTCTGCCCGCACAATCTCAGCTCTCCTTGAATTATCAGGTACTCTCATTTCTTCTTCCTGTTTCTGATCTGGCTCATCAATTTTATCATCAAATTTCCAAAGTGAATAAAATATGGGCAAGAAAAATGAAGCAGGAATCCACCAGATTAGATGAAACTTTGAAAAATTCAGAATGAGAGTTAGAAGCACACCGCTAGTCATGAAAAATGCAATTCTTGTAGCGAGGTTTCTAACTATTGCCTCTTTACTTTTGAGCATTCCCAATACGATAAGCAGGATGCAGCACCCAATTCCCCAAATGATCCATCCAATAATTTCCATTGTAATGGTTGTTTTCTCCTCTGCAAATTAGCTGCTATTCGAAGTTCTCCTTCACACTTCGAATTTAAAAATAGTTTAAGAATTAACCTGACTTCTTTTGTTTTGAAAAACAACATCTGATTCTGATGTAAGCGTTCCATTCCGTTTTATTTCATTTCAATTATCACTTCAATCCAATGCGTAATCAAAATATTTTCAAGTGCGACCACGATGGGGTCAAAGATTTATGGTAGTATTATTTTCTATAGACATTAAACCCCGATGGGGTTAAAGATATTACCACACGCGAAGCTCTCAAAAACTCAAACAGCTTTTTTAATTTCAGTTTCGATGGGAAGTAATTCTTTCAGCTCAACATATTTTGAAGCGCTGAGAATTTCAATGCCGACGATCTTGTCGTCTTTGCCAATGTCCAAAACGATTTCATCAGTCAAACGCTTGTTGCTGAGTTCCTGCTTCGTGGGATCGAGGCGCAGGTACAAAAGGTCGAATCGGGAATCGTAATGAATTTGCATGGTTTATTTCCATTTTCCGTAATAGGTGTAAACCGTTACGGTGATGAACTGATTATTTTGTTCTACAAAGATAACTTCAATTTTTTTCTCCTCCTTAAATTTTCCTTTCCTCAAACTATTGAACGGAAAAACTTTTGCGCTTCCTAACCTTCCGTCTTTAGCTCTCCTCTTTCATTTGCTTGTTCGAGCGTATGCGGATCAATAATAATTTTCAGTCCCATAATTTACTATCCACATTTTGATGAACCGCAACTCTTACAAACCAAACATCCCTCCTGATAAATTAAACCACCGGGATCGCCGCATTCGCTGCATTTGCGGTCAACGGCTGCTGTGCCATCGGTAATATATTTTTTAAGAGCGCGCTCCACGCCGGCTTTCCAGGTGTTGAGTGAGTCGCTTTTTAAATCCATGTTTTCAATTAAGTCAACCACATGCGGCAATGGCATTCCGTGGCGGATAACGCCGCTGATGAGTTTGGCGTAGTTCCAGAATTCCTGTGTGAACGAACGCGAGAGACCTTCGATGGTGGTTTTGTAACCTGCCTTATCGAGGTATTGAAAATCGTAACGGGTGCCTTTGTCTTCGAGGCGGGTTTTAACTACCCAACCGCGATCTACAAAATTCGGTAGGTGAATGGAATCTTCATCAATTACGCCGGTAAAAATTTCGTAAGGTTTTCCTTTCAGCAAACCAATTACTGCCATCCATTTTTCACTGCCATTCATGAAGCGCAATACTTCTGCATCTAAAACTTTAGGGCGCTTGGGTGCGTGAGAAATTTTTACTTCATCGGTTGTTTCTTTTTTCTTTCCCTTATCATCCTGCGCCACCAACACACCGGTGCGAGAACCATCGCGGTAAACAGTAATGCCTTTGAGGCCGTGCTTCCATGCTTCGAGATAAATTTCTCCCACGCGTTCCACTGCAACATCATTGGGTAAATTGATGGTGGAAGAAATGGAATGGGTGATGTACTTCTGTGCAATGCTTTGAATTTCTATTCTCTTCTTCCAGTCAATTTCGGGAGCGGTGCTGCCGTAGTAAGGTGATTTGGTGATGTCGCGCTCGCCGGTAATTTCCATCCACATTTTTAATTTGGAGTGGTACACATCAAACTCCATCCATGTATCGCCGCTGGGATCGGTAAAATCTACGCGTGCATTTTTATCATGCGGATTTACTTTTCTGCGGCGCTTGTATGCAAGCATGTAAACAGGTTCAATGCCCGATGATGTTTGTGCAAGAATGCTCAACGTGCCAGTGGGTGCAACAGTAGAAACAGAAATATTTCTCCTTCCGAATTTCATCATGCGATCATAAACCGTTGGCATTTCTGCTTTCATCATCTGCACAAACTCACTTGTGTTTTCGATGTCGGCATTAAAGCCGTCGAATGATCCGCGTTCAATACTCATGTCAATCGATGATTCAAACTCTGCAATGCATTTTGTTTTTTGAATTTCATCAATCACTTTTAATCCATCGGTCGAATCGAATTGTAAATTGAGTGCAGCGAGTGTATCACCAAGTGCAGTAAAACCAAGTCCTGTTCTTCTTCCTTTCCTTCCTTGATCTTGCAACAATTTCCAGGTGCGCACTTCATTCTCTTTAATGTAATCGGGCTCTGCATCGCTTGCAACTTTTTCAAGAATGCGTTCGATGTGTTCGAGTTCGAGTTCAACAAGATCATCACTCAATCGCTGTGCTTCATAAGTTACTTCATACAATTTTTCGAAATCAAATTTTGCTTCGGGTGTAAAAGGGTTTTCTACAAATGAAAAAAGATTCATTGCAATCAACCGGCAACTGTCACCACCCTGCATCGCAATCTCGCTGCATGGGTTGGTAGAAACATTTTTGAAACCGGGATACACTGATGAAGTGGAATATTTGTGCTGACGATCCCAGAAAATTAAACCGGGCTCAGCAGATTTATGAGCGCAGTTGATAATGGTGTTCCACAATTCTTTTGCACGAATTGTTTTTGTGTGGGTAGGATTTTCGGAATCAATAGGGAAACGCTGCGTGTATTCTTTGTCATCGACAACGGCTTGCATAAACTCATCACTCAATCTTACCGAAACATTTGCGCCGGTAACTTTTGAGAGATCTTGTTTCATGGTAATGAAACTTTCTACATCGGGGTGAGCAATATCCATCGTAATCATGAGTGCGCCGCGGCGACCATGTTGTGCAACTTCTCTTGTTGTGTTCGAAAATCTTTCCATAAAAGAAACAGCACCCGTGGTTGTGCCTGCAGCATTTGCTACTTCGGCACCTGCAGGGCGAATGGTAGAAATATCAATTCCAACACCGCAGCGGCGTTTAAAAAGTTGTGCAAGCTGCTGATCGGTAAAAAATATTCCGCCGTACGAATCATAAATTTCGGGCAGCACCACACAATTAGAGAGGGAGGCGATCATGGTATGATTTCCTAAAACTCCCATCACACTTCCCTGCGGAATTATGTATTGAAACTTTTTGAAGTAGTCGAAGATTTTTGTTTCATCCAAAAAACTTCTTTGTTGCCCGTAAGCAGAAAGATGCTTGAAAGAACCATTGAGTTTTGTTTGCTGCGAAAATTTTAATTCCATTAAAGCAAACTCACGCGCCATGCGGTGGTGCATATCCTCGGGAGTGAGTTCGAAATAATTTCCGTGTGCATCTTTCACGGCATATTTATTCATCCAGGTTGTTGCAGCAAGTTCATCGCCGCTGAAATATTCAATGGCGGCTTTAAGTACCTGATCGTACTTGTAAGTTTGACGTTTAGTGATGGTGGAGTGTTCCATTTTGATGGTTGTGGTGTTTGACATGCATGATGTTTTTTTCTTTTAGACACTTGCGGCGAACGATAAAGTCCGCCGCATAAGGAGGCAACGAAAGTATGTGATGTGAATTTTTTTGGGAAGGAATTTTATACACACCAATGTGGAAAAGAATGCAAGTAGATTGTTTATCGGTAGTTTCCCAATCTTATTCCCTTGAGTTTAAAAATTACATTTGCCGGTAACACATTTTTTGAATGGATTTAATAAGAAAATCTGCACAGTATTATTCGATAGCACTATACCAAGAGTATTCATTGTACACTCCTATCTTAAATTTTAGCCGTTGAAAATTCTTCATGTGATTCCTCATTTAGGTTGCGGCGGTGCTGAAATATTAGTTGGTAAAATTGCTTTACATCAGAAGCGGTTAAGGCATCAGGTGGAAATTGTTACGCTACATCAGCAAGATTCAACATTTGAACATTACCCCGACCACGAAAAATTGGAGCGTGAAATTCCAATTACAATAACCCCATCAAGAGTTAAATTATTAAAGCGAAACAAAAACGAAATGCTATGTGATTGGAAAAATATACTCGGTCGTTTTTCTCCTAACGTAATTCATGCGCATTTATATGAAGCTGATGTATTGGCACATTCTGCTTTGCTGCCAAATGTGAATTACATCACACATGTTCACGGACCGGTGTTTCCTTTAGAGAAGAAAAAGAAAATTCCTTCCACAAAAAAAGAACTTTATGAAGTGCTTGAAAAGAAATGGTTGCATAAAAAATATCGCGATAGCAACACGCACTTTATTGCAATCTCAAGAGCAACTTCAGATTATACCAAAACAATTATTCCTCATTCACTCTATAAAAACATAGAGATAATTCTTAATGCTATTGAACTTGAAAAATTTCCATATCAGGAACAAAAGAAAATTTCATTTCCCATTAAACTTATTACCACCGGAAACTTAGTGGCGAAAAAAAATCACGATTTTATGATTCGTGTTGTTAAACATTTGATTGATGCAGGAATTAATTGTGAGTTGGAAATACTTGGTTATGGTGTAAAGGAAAATGAATTAAGAGACCTCACTTCATTTCTTGGTATTGAAAACAAAATACAATTTAGAGGAAGTGTTGGCAACGTTGCTGACTATTTATCCAATGCGCACATCTATTTACATGCAGCCATACCCGAACCATTTGGTTTGGCAATACTCGAAGCAATGGCAACAGGTTTACCACCAGTTACCATTGACGGCGGTGGTAACAGAGATTTTATTGAAGATGGAAAAAATGGTTTCATTATTCCTGAAAAAAATATTATGGTTTTTGCTGAAAGAATTATTTCTCTCATCAATGATCAAGAACTCTATTCCACCATTAGCAAAGAAGCAAGAGCCACTGCTATCAAATTTGATTTTGAAAGTTATGTTCAAAAAGTAAATGAATTCTACAAGAGATAGCTCCATTTGAACACCTTCCTATTAAAATTTCATTTTAAAATAATGAAATAAAGAAATCATTTGGTTTTTGAATCGGAGATTCTAACTTCATTTCCCAAAATAATTAATCTTAATAAAAATTTTTATCCCACAAAATCAAGTACTTATGATTTTATTTGGTACTATGTGGTGCAAAGTAGTAACCTATGCATATATCTTTGCGTCATAAGGTTGTATCCAAAACATAAAACAATTTATAACCATGAACATCGAAAACACACAAGCCCAAATGCGCAAAGGGATCTTGGAGTTTTGCATACTCAGCATCATCGGCAGCGATGATGAATGCTATGCCTCCGAAATTCTAGCACGCATGAAGAAGGCTAAATTAATTGTGGTGGAAGGAACATTGTATCCGCTACTCACAAGATTAAAAAACGATGGCTACCTGAGCTATCAATGGGTTGAATCAAAATCGGGGCCGCCACGCAAGTATTACAAACTCACCGGTCTTGGAGAAACATTTCTCGAAGAGCTGCGAAAGACCTGGAGTGAACTGGTAGAAGCAGTTGACTCGGCAACAAAAAAAGAAGAATCAATAGAAACCATTTCAAATCAAACTCAAAATACCCTAAGCCATGAATAAGACAGTAACCATTAACCTTAGCGGCATTGTCTTCCATATCGACGATAATGCATTCGAAGTACTTAAGAGGTATCTCGACAATTTAAAATCACACTTTGCAAACGTGCAGGGCAAAGAAGAAATAATTGCAGACATCGAAAGCCGCATGGCTGAAATGTTCAGCGAGAAAGTTGGTCCGTCAAAAGATGTGATCATGATCAAAGATGTTCAGGAAGTGATCGATATAATGGGTCGCCCGGAACAAGTTGCAGGTGATGAAGAAAAAGCAGCCCCTGAAAACAAAACAGCTGATGCCGGCTACTATTATGAGGGCATGAAGAAAAGATTCTTCCGCAACCCTGATGATAAAGTTTTAGGCGGCGTTTCATCAGGCATTGCAGCATACTTTGATGTTGATCCGCTTTGGATTCGCCTGGCTTTTGTAATCATGGTGCTTGCAGGCTTTTCGGGAATATTGATCTACATTATTCTTTGGATCATAATCCCTGAAGCAAATACAGCTGCCGAAAAACTTCAAATGCGCGGCGAGCGGGTAACAGTTGCCA
>JAJAYG010000379.1 GCA_026786335.1 Chitinophagales bacterium
ATTTAGAGATGAGTATTTTTTGTTGGAAGGAAATAGTTTCAGTTTTTAAGTGAAGAAAATAAATTCCATCAGCGGCATTGTTTAATTGAATTTCTTTTTGGAATGGAAAAGAAATATTTCCTTTCCACGAATAAACATTTTGACCCAATGCATTTACCACATCAATCCACACTTCACCCGAAATAGTTGCATTCAAAAATGAAATCACGAAATTTCCATTCGATGGATTTGGATAAAATGTAAAATCAATTTCAGCATTCACATTTTCAATCCCCGAAAGAATAGCTGCGAAAGATGCCTGCGATCCGCAACCATTTTCATTGGTAACAATCACTGTATACAAACCATCTTGTGTAATCGTATAACTCTGATCGGTTGCACCCGGAATATTAATTCCATTCAATTGCCATTGATAAGTGTAAGCAAATGATGAGGTAATCACATTTCCATTTTGTGTTATGGTTGGTGCAAAAGGGTTTGAAAAAACAGTGATGTAGTTATCAAGTATTAATGTATCTGAATTTCCATTTGCATTGGTAGTAATCAATGTAACATCATAAGCACCGGGATCCTGATAGCAAATTCCAATTGGATTTTGCAATGATGAAGTTGCAGGGCTTGCTCCTTCAAAAATCCACTCCCATGCTACCGGGTTGTTGGTTGATGAATCGAAAAAGTTAATGCAGAATTTTTCACAGAGTGTTGTATCAGATGCATTGAAACTTGGCGGGTTAGTGGGTGCAATAATATTGCAGGTTGAAAAAACTTCTAATGAAGGCAAGCCAATTCCTGTTGTTTTTCCATTTAAAGAAATACTATTGCTCACATAGTTACAGCCACTGCCTGCAACATTCGGATTTAGTATTTGAGAAATAGAACCCTGTCCATCGGCAGAGCAATAAATTTTTCCATCGGGAGCAATTTGCATAGCACCCTGCGAACTCGGAGCCGTACCAATTACCAATGCCGAATTTTGAATATCGGTTGGCGTTCCTGCATTTAAATCATATTGATAAATCTGAGTTCCCCATTGGGCGCCATAAAATAAATTTCCATCGGGTGAAAATTCACATGCGTAAACGCTTGAAGGAGTGATAGGCTGCAATTTAAATGCATTGCTTACTATGCCTGTTGCATTATTAAAATCGTAGAGTTCAAAAAAACTTGATGTAACAGAAAATCCATAGTTAGCGATACCGATCTTATTGTGTTGCGGCGATGCTTTCATGTAGCCAACACCATTTGCATCGTTCCAACTAAAAATTGAACCCGATGTTGAAAGTACCGGTGTTTGAATGCCTGATGAATCAATTAGATAAGACCTCCATGTTGCACCAATACTTCTGATCAAAATCCATACACAACCCGTGCTTGAAGTAATTACTGCGCATTGCTCGGTTGCTGAATCGGTAAGCAAAACATTTTTTATTGCTCCAATATCTCCAAGTCCACCATTCAAAGTCAAGTCAACTATAGAGTACCTGAAGCCGCCGTAAGCATAATGTTCTGGTAAAGTAAAAAGGTAATATTGATTTGAGTTGCCCGGAACCGGAACCACGGTAGCTGATTGAGTGGTGGATGAATTTCCATAAAGGCCATTACCATTTGCCATCACCACGTGATTCTTATTCCAAACTTTAATTCCATCAGTATAGAAAAGAAGATTGCCATCAATGTCACAAGCTGTTGCTACACCTTCCCATTGATCAACTTTGCCGTTTGTAATAGCAACGGGAGAACCGCTGCTGAAATCTAATCCTGCTTTGTGCCCGAAGTACCAGATAACAGGTTGCTGTTGTGATATTGCAATTAGCGGAACAACAATTAATGAAATGAATAAAATCTTTTTCATGATTAAATATTTTTATGAAATGAATAAATTATCGCGTAACAATTATTTTCTTTTGAAGGGAAAAAGTATTGGATATGATTTCAATAAAATAAATTCCATCAGTAACATTGTTTAATTGAATTTCTTTTTGGAATGAAGGAATAAATTCTTGGGTACTAAAAATGGTTTGGCCTATTGCATTCACTAAATTAATTGATACTTCACCCAAAATATTTTCATTACCAAAATCAATTGTAAAATTTCCGTTTGATGGATTTGGGGAAATTGAAATTTCATTTCCACCAAAAACATTTTCAATTCCAGTAATCAAAACATAAAGTGTGGTAGAACTCACACAACCATTTTCATCTGTAATAACTACAGTATAGAATCCTGTTTGCGTAACAATGTAAGACTGATTGGTTGCACCGGGAATGTCAATTGAATTCAACTGCCATTGATAGGCAGTAGCCGCACTCGAGGTAAGCGTATATCCAACTTGCGAAATAGAAGGGAAGGGTGGCGTTGCATAAACAGTTATGTAGTCGGTTAGCGTTATTGTATTTGAGCCGTTCGCATTGGTAGCAGTAAGTTTAACATCAAATACTCCGGGAACAGAATAACAAATTCCTGTAGGATTTTGAGTGGTAGAAGTTGCAGGTGAGCCGCCTTCAAATTCCCACAACCAGGAAGTAGGATCGTTGGAAGATGCATCAAAATAATCAATGCAAAATTTTTGACAAATATCAGGACTCGATGCAGTGAATTGCGGATCGGGCGATGGATTGTTGGGGGCAAATAAACAGGGGAAGTAATTTGGAAGTCCTAAACCATTTGATCCTGTTGATAGCTGAAAACCCTGATCAACAAAGTTACATGCAACACCTGCAAGATCAGGAAAATTGAAAACACCTAACCATGGTGAACTTAATTCTGCCAGATATATTTTTCCATCCGATGCAAGTTGAACCGCGCCATTAAAGTTTACCGCAGATGTTCCAACTAATATTTTTGAAGCTTTTATTTCATCATCAGTTGCAAGGCTAACATCCCATTGATAAATGTACCCCGGAGTAATTACTGTTCCGTAAAGTTTGGTTCCATCAGGTGAAAACTCAACTCCATAAGC
>JAJAYG010000380.1 GCA_026786335.1 Chitinophagales bacterium
TAAGAAAACATGGTCGGATAAATTGAAGGTATTCCAGTTGCAGCGCAGAGTAACCGGTGTTGAAGTAGCAGTCGGCGCTTTCTTTAACGGAAAACAATTCATGACGCCGATCAATGTGAACTTCGAGCACAAGAAACTTTTTCCCGGCAACATTGGGCCTGCCACAGGAGAAATGGGAACCACGATGTACTGGAGCGAACCGAATAAAATCTTTGCAGCCACCTTAGGGAAGATGGAAGCGAAATTTACAGAAGAAGGATATACAGGTTACATGGATGTGAACTGCATCGTAAATGCGCAGGGCATCTACCCTCTTGAGTTCACCGCGCGATTCGGTTATCCTACGATCAGCATTCAGCAGGAAGGAATCAACATGCCGATGAGTGAATTTCTTTACGAGATGGCTGCAGGCACGTTGGTTGAATTCAAAACGAAGCGCGGGTTTCAAATGGGTGTGCGCGTGGTGATGCCACCGTTTCCGTTCAATGATGAAAAGACACACAACACCTACACCAAGGATACGGTGATCATGTTCAAGAAGCCAAACCTCGAAGGCGTTCATATTGAAGATGTGAAACTGGTGAACGGTGAATGGGTGATTGCCGGTGAATCGGGTGTGGTGCTGATTGTATGCGGCTCGGGGCAAACAATGAAGCAGGCAAAAGCACAAGCCTACAGCCGCGTGGCGAACATTATGATACCAAGCATGTACTACCGCGATGATGTGGGCGAAAGATGGATTGAAGATTCAGACCGGCTGCATGCCTGGGGCTATTTAAGGAGCATGTGAAATGAAACCCTTCAGCTTGTTTAGTGGTCAGTGAACTCACTAACCACTTTTATTATTTTTTCTATTTCTGCCGGTGAGAACACCGAACGATAAATGAAGAAGTCGTGAGACTTCTTTGTTATTTTTATTTTCTAAGTCTGAAGGAAGGCTTAGAACAGCTGGGGTTGATTGAAAAATAAAAAGAAGTCGGGAGACTTCTTAAACTATTTCTAAATTCTAAGTGTGGAAAAACACTTGGAACAGCAAGATATATGGGAGTATATTTTTCTCATTTTTTCTTCCTGTTATTTTTATTTCTAATTATCTAATGGACTCACTATTTTGTTTACTGATCTTTGACCTACATGGGTATATATTTGTCCGCGATGTTCAATAATGCTTGCCTTCCAGTTCATGTTGATTTATTAATTCAAAAACCTGCTGCTCGAAGTGTTCCTTCACGCTTCGAATCAAAGAATTGAAAGGAGTCTCCATCCTTCATTCCCCACCCCTTAAAAATATTTAATCAATCAAAAAGCATTTCATTTCACCACTCCTTTAAAATAAACCAACCAAGAATAACAGCCCCGCAGTTTTCCTTTCAAAATCTCAGAGAAAATATTAGGGTTGCAGTTTTCTTTTCAAATAAAATTACAAGCGATAAAAATTGAAAAGCAGCCGCTTCTTAAATTAATTCTTACGTTTGAAGCAAAGATAAAAACTGCAACTGAAAATTATTCCTTTGCAAAATTTTCTACTCTTATTACAGATCAACCATCAATGAATAAGCACCTCGAAAAAGTTCTTACCCTTCTTCAGCAACCAAATGAATTGAGTGCCGATGAAAAAACTACAGGCATTCAAGAATTGAAAGCAGCAGAAGCAGAATTGGAAATGAAGAACAGAGATTTGAAAATTGAATCTTCACTCGAGCGCGTGCGCGTAGTTGCATTGAGCATGAAGAAACCCGAAGAGTTATTGAACGTCTGCGAAATTTTATTTTCAGAAATGAGTTCGCTTGGCTTCAGCGAAATGCGCAACACAATGATCAATATTCACAATGATGAGAAGGAAACTTTTGTGAACTATGATTACTCAAATGAAATCGGGAAAAGTGTAACGCCTCTTTTTTATTCTATTCATCCATTGATTGAAAAACAAATCAAACAAATAAGAAGCGCTGATGATGCTTTTTCAGAAACATCTTTTGCCGGGAAAGAATTAGAGGAATGGAAAGCGTTCAGGAGAAGCAGAGGAGAAAAAGATGATCCAAGAATTGATAAGGTGGCTGCGCTGCACTACTACTTCTATTCAATCGGAGTTGGTTCCATTGGCATCTCAACTTTCAGCGCCCTTTCTGCGGAGAAATTGGAATTGCTTAAACGTTTCAGAAATGTTTTTGATTTCGCGTATCGTCGTTACATGGATATTGCGCTTGCAGAAGCACAGGCGCGCGAAGCACAAATTGAAGCAGCACTCGAACGCGTTCGCTCTGTTGCCATGAGCATGAAGCAAGCGACTGATATGCTTGATGTATGCAAAACAATTTCCCGTCAGCTCGAATTACTTGGGGTTAAAGAAATCAGGAACATTCAAACCGCCATTTTCAATGAAGAAAAAGGTACGTACTACAACTACGAGTATTATACAAAGCACAACAAGACCATCATCACTGAAACGGACTACAAGAATCATCCGGTTCACAAGAAGTTTGCTGAGCAAATGCTGAAAGGCGCCGGTGAAGTTTTCATTCACTCATTCAAAGGCAAAGAGGTGAAGGAATGGATTAAATATCAGAAGACGACCAACGTGTTTATTGATTCATTTCTTGAACAAGCAGAAGCGCTATGTTATTATTGGAATTCTCTCGGTCCAGTTGCGCTGGGAATGTCAACATACATTTTACTGAATGAAGAGGAGATCGAATTGTTCAAGCGATTCAAAAATGTTTTCGAACTCGCCTATCAACGATACAGTGATATTGCGCTGGCAGAAGAACAGGCGCACAAAGCACAAACAG
Source organism: Chitinophagales bacterium (assembly GCA_026786335.1). Lineage (GTDB taxonomy): Bacteria > Bacteroidota > Bacteroidia > Chitinophagales > UBA10324 > JAJAYG01. The sequence goes on from JAJAYG010000380.1 coordinate 2,790, forward strand.
AAACAGCAATGGAATACGTGCGCTCACGGGCACTGGCGATGCAGGAGCCCGAAGAATTAATTGATGTTGCACAGATGCTAAGGCATGAAATGGGAATTCTTGGTATACAGGAAATTGAAACCGGAACTGTTTTTATTTTCGATGAAGTTGCTGAAAGCGCTCAATTCGGATTCACAATGAAAGATACCCGCTTTCCCGAAAAACCATCCGTTACAGAAACCATCACAGTTCAGTTGAATACCACTTCTGCGGGAAAAGAATTGCTATCCTTTTTTCTTTCGCAAGAAGTCCGGCAGTCATTCAGGCAAGAAGGATTGAAACGTAAAGAGTGGATTGAATACATGTATTCA
>JAJAYG010000381.1 GCA_026786335.1 Chitinophagales bacterium
ACGAAATATTTATTTGTCGGCGATCAAGGCCGAAACTTTATTGCAAAGGCAGCACTATTTTTTTAAAGGTGATCCAACAGGAATGGCACAATCATGTCCAGGTTCGCCATGTGGCGGATTCATACCCGGTGCGGTGGCAACTGGTGCAGTTTGCGGAGCAATTGAATTGGTAGCAGGTGATGGAAAAATATTTGTTGACGGTGCAGTAACAATAGGATTTGCATTTGCAGCCGGTGCAGTGTTTAATGGTTCACCTACAGAAATATCGCAGCGATGCCCGGGTTGCCCGTGAGGTGGATTTAGTTTAGTGGATGTGGAAGTAGCATCTGTTGATGCAGATTGTTGGGGTAAAAGAACTTCAGTGTTAGTTAAGTCGGCACTGTTTGTTGCTGATGAAGATTGTATGCTTACATCTGATTCGCTGCTGGTGGTATTGTTAAGTGCAGAATCTTTTGATACAACGGATTTACTATCTCGCGTTTGATTTGAGTTGTTACATGCAACCAGAAAAAAAATTGCTATTGCAATTACCTGTAAGATTATTTTCATTTCAATTTTTATTTTAAGATTGTAAAGCTAACATCTTATTAAGATTCAATTTACTGCCAACCATAAAAGTACAAGAGAAACCTTTTCAGGTGCCACGTAATTGTAGAAACACTAATTCCCCGACTGAATGTTTTGGCTGATTATTTTTTCATCTTTACGCAATTGAACATCTAAAAAAAATGTTCCAAAAGGTATGAGCGATGCAAGGAAAGCAACGAAAGCCCTGAGCAAAGACCATTGATGTTTGAATTTTACATGAGTAAGTGCAAAAATGTAAAGCAGAAAAAGCAATCCATGAAACCATCCTGTAACCTTGACCGCCTCAGGAAAGTCAGCAAAGTATTTAAGTGGCATTGCAATAAAGAGAAGCACCAAAAATGAAATACCTTCTGTTATGCCTGCAAATCTTAATCTTCCAATGGGGGTATTTGAAAATTTTAAATTCATTGTTGATTTTAATTTTTTTAAGTTTTAAGATTTTGCCGCATCTGTTTTCAAAAACTTATTTAAAGATTGTTCCACCTGTAAGAAACAAATTTGAAAATAATAATTGAAGTTATAACTCCGGCGAGTAACAGTTTCATTCCAATGCTTACCAATGTTCCAAAAAAAGTGGCAATGCCCGATCTTGCGGCCTGCGCACCCGACCTTCCTGCAATCAAATCACCAAGCACGGCGCCTGCGATCATGCCGGCAAACATTCCAATGGGGGTAAAAAAAATTCCAGCCATCATGCCTGCTATACTTCCAATTATTCCCTGTTGGGTAGCTCCGAATTTTTTGCCCGTCCAAATTGGTATCAGATAATCAAGAATCAATACTAATATGGTTAAAACTCCGAAAACAATTAACAATGAAATACTGAAAGGTTTAATTGCCCACTGCATGCACCACATTGCAAAGTAATTGAGAATAAGACCGGGTAACCCGGGAACAATGCAACCAATAATGCCGATAATGGAAAGAAGAAAAGCAAGCAAGATTAATGGTGTTTCCATTTGTTAATCATTCACGGTAAAATTCATATGATCATTACTGCTTTACTGCGACCACGTTAAATTTTAATTTGAACTCATCATAAATCATTTTATCGCCAATGTTGGGGTAAAATGTATTTGAACCATATTTAATATCAAACTTCGAACGGTCAACAATGGCAGTTCCGGTAAGATTAATTTTACCTGGTAACATAGTGATTATGGCACCAAAAGAAATTTCGTTTGTCTTGTCTTTGATGGTAAGATTCCCTTTTATTGTATGAGTAACTTCACCCGTTGTTGAATTGGTTGCCGGAGTTATTGCCGTAATAACAAATTTTGATTTCGGGTATGTTGCAACATCAAAAAAATCTGCCGACTTAAGATGGCCTTCCAATTTTTCTTTTGATTTAGCATCGGTGAGATCGGTGTTTGCAATGGAACTCATTTCTATTTCAATACTACCCGTAAAACTACCGTGGTCGTTTTTGAATTCACCACCCGAAAGCATTATGGTACCATTGTGTTTGCCGGTTAACTTTTCGGCAAACCATTCAAGGCTGCTTTGTTTGCTATCAACAGTATAAGTATCTGTATGAATTTTATTAACCGTAAATGCCATTAAGGCAAAAGTTGAGAGCATTACTAAAATCAAAACTGTTTTTTTACTCCGTTGTAACATAGCCATTACATTTTGTGATGGTGATTTTAAGTTATTAAGCATTGTATTGTGTTTTAAAGTTGAATGAATGATTAAATTATTTCTGCACCTGCAAGCGAATATAGTTTGTTTTGTTGCGCCGCAACACTTTTAATCTAAAACTAAAATAGGAGCGTCATTTGCCCAATCCGTGTCTCCTTTTTCAATGAATGAGTGCTAACTTTTACTTACTCATTAGTTTATGCCTTTCGTTCAAGTCGTAGATGTGTCAGTGTTTTAAAGCTCGCTTTTTTATCATACCACCTTTCGTGTCCTTTACAC
>JAJAYG010000382.1 GCA_026786335.1 Chitinophagales bacterium
ATGTGCACCAAGCAGAGCATGCATTTATACAGGATTGTATCCGCATTTGAACGGTGTTACAAAAAACGGTGATCAACTTGATTCTTCTCTTAACATGATCCAGAAAATTCTTAAAACTAATGGGTACTATACTGGTTTTGTTGGAAAGTATGGTCAATTCTTAGGAACACCAACAGGATTTAATTGGTGGGCCACAAGTGATGGTGACATATATAATGATGCACTCTATACAATCAACGGTGTTGATACAGCAATTAGCGGAAGTATAATTGATATTTATCCTCAGCTCGCAAAAACATTTTTAAACTCAGTTCCGGAAGGTAAAGATTTTGTTCTGTTTTATTTTCCGCGTGCGCCGCATCTTCCAACTGTACCCCGCTCTGTTGACTCTTTACTTTATATCGAAGAATCAATTCCTTACCCATCAAACTATAAGTTTTACAAAAATAATTATCCTTCGTTTTACACAGATCATAAATGGATAGTTGACAGTTTGCAGATTGATTCGATCAAGCGTTTGAGGTTTCAAACAATTAAAGGAACCGATGATAACTTAGATTCACTTTTAAGTTGGATAGAAGAAAAAGGAATACTCGACAGCACATTAGTTGTTTTCACGAGTGATAATGGATATTTGTTAGGCGAACATAAACTCAATGAAAAAATTCTGGCATTGGAAGAATCTATCAGGTTGCCTTTGTTTATCAGGTATCCCAAGTGGTTTTCTTCGGGGTCAATAATTACTGATGATATTGCATCGAACCTTGATTTTGCCACCACCTTTCTTGATTTTGCAGGAATTGAAAACACATTTGGTTTTCAAGGGTTGTCATTGCATAAAATTTATACCGGTGCAACTTACCGTAAGAATTTTTTATATGAAAGCGGTTACGACCCTAACACAGCAAAGCTTAGAGCAGTAAGAACATTGAACGATATTTTTATTCGGTCTTATTGTAAAACAACTTGCGAAGAATATTATAATCTGGTTGCCGACCCAAAGGAAGACAGCAATTTGATTTTTAGTTCGCAGTATCAAACAATTATTGCGGCCGAAAGAATCTTGCTCGATAGTTTGCGTACTTCATACAATGATATCATACCAAGTTTAAAAAAATGTAATTTAGTTTCAGATGGCATGCGCGATTATTTTATTGATAATGATATTGACCTGCCAAATGAATTGGCTGTTATTCCAACACTTGCAACACAATCATTTCACATTTACTTTGAGAACACAAAAAAATTGCCTGCGCAATTAAAAGTTTTTGATATGGTGGGTAAAGAAATAGTAAATGAAAATATGGGGATTGAATATTTCTATTCACAACCCGATTGCGGCAAATGGAATAATGGGATTTATAATATTGTAGTTAATCAGGGAAGGAAAATATTTTCGCAAACGATTGTTGTGAATCATTAATAAAGTTTTGCTCAATCAAATTGCTGCGAATGATTTTATTTGTGGCTCAACATGGCAAAAATAATTTTCATCGGTTCGGCACATCCTTTTCGCGGGGGCTTGGCAACGTTTAATGAAAGACTGAGTCAGGAATTAATTAAAGCAGGTCATACGGTTGAGCTATGGACATTCACAATTCAATATCCTTCATTTCTTTTCCCGGGTAAATCACAATTTACCGATGCCCCGCCACCACTGGGATTATTCATTTCCCGAAAGATTAATTCCCTTAATCCTATTAATTGGTTTTTAGTTGGAAATGAAATAAAGAAAATGAAACCCGATCTGCTGCTCTTTAAATTTTGGTTGCCTTTTATGGGTCCATGTTTTGGAACCATTTCCCGAAGAGCAAAAGCGAATGGGTTTACAAAAGTTATTTCGATTCTCGATAATGTGATTCCACATGAAAAAAGAATTGGAGATATTTCATTCACAAAATATTTTCTTAAATCGTGCGATGGATTTGTAACAATGTCGGGTTCGGTAAGTGATGATCTTAAAAAATTTGTTCCTCAAAAACCTTTCATCCAAAATCCGCATCCTTTGTATGATAATTTTGGTGAAGCTGTTTCGAAAGAAATTGCATTGGAGCACCTGGGTTTGGAAATGGGATATTCTTATATCCTCTTCTTTGGATTTATTAGAAAATATAAAGGACTCGATTTATTGATTGAAGCATTGAGTGACGAAAGGATTAATAACTTGCCTGTTAAACTTATTGTTGCAGGTGAGTTCTACGAAGATTCAAAACCTTATACAGATTTAATTGCAAAATATAATTTGGCCGACCGGGTAATTATTAAAGCCGAATTTATAAGAGAGGAAGAAGTAAAATATTTTTTCTCTGCCGCCGATGTTGTTGTTCAGCCTTATAAAAGCGCAACTCAAAGTGGAGTTACGCAAATTGCTTATCAATTTGATACTCCAATGATTGTTACAAATGTTGGTGGCTTGCCAGAATTAGTTCCCAATAACAAAACAGGATTTTGTGTTAACCCTTCTTCATTTGAAATTGCCAACGCAATATTTATTTTTTTTAATGATCACCTTGCGGAGAAATTTGCAAAAGCAGTTAAAGAAGAAAAAGTTAAGTTTTCGTGGAATGTCTTTGCTAAGGAAATACTTCGTTTGTTCAGAGAGTTATCCTAAACCGCAAACAAAGTTTTAATGGAGCTTTGTATAATGAATTTGGTAAATCGTTTAGTCTGATTATTTTTGCACCTCTTAAAAACAAAACTCATTCATGCTTATTATTGATGCCCGCGATTCTGATACTTTAGATAAAGCGTTAAAGAAGTACAAAAAGAAATTTGAAAAAGCTCAGACAATTAAAATATTAAGAGCAAGACAAGCTTATACAAAGCCTTCAGTTGCCC
>JAJAYG010000383.1 GCA_026786335.1 Chitinophagales bacterium
AAAGAAAAATCTTCTGTTACTATTTCTGCCGAAGGCGCGCGTTTGCAACCCGGCCACTCAAGCGCAATCGGAAGTGAAGGAACAGTTTACATTGATGACTTTGAAGGAACACAAACGAGTTACGATTTAAGATTTCCATTTATTAGCTGGAAGCTTGCAAGTACACCACAAGATCCCGATGGCGGATTGTTTCCTGAAGCTTCTAAAGTAAACGACTGGTCTTATGGATACAACCGATCTAAACTTTCGTGGTATAACATTGATCCGTTTTTCTTTAGCTCTGTTTCGGCACCCGATGGAATTAAAGATGTTTCAGCAGAGCAAAGTAATTTTTACAGCAGGCAAGTTTCGCAAGTTGAAATTTTCCCTTCAAAAGATTTTACCAACAATCCTTATGATCAACGTGAAAATACTTTCGACCTGCGCTATGAACCAATGAAACGCGGACCCTACAATTTTGATACTTCAAAATTGATTTTATTAAAAGATGGAAGTCTGGGTTTCGATACTTTGAACAAAGCAAATCTTACGCAACGATGGGGAGGTATTCAGCGAAGTATTGATCAAACTGATTTTGAGCAAGCAAATATTGAGTACATACAGTTTTGGGTGCTCGATCCTTTTCTCAATAATAAATCGGCAAACAGAAGCGGCGATTTGTATGTTGATCTTGGAAATATTTCAGAAGATGTTTTAAAAGACTCTAAGTTCTTTTATGAAAATGGTATTTCACCGATTGGCGATACCACTATTGAGAACAGCACCACATGGGGTTATTCACCTAAAATACCGCCCATTACAAATGCATTTGACAACGATCCAAATTCGAGGCAATGGCAGGATGTTGGTTATGATGGAATAAGAGATTCAAGCTTTGAGGTTAATACCGGTAATGAGCGGTACTTCTTTAGAAGATACATTGATGCAGTCGGAGCAATTTATGGAGTTAATTCTCCCGTTTATAATGCCGCACGCCGCGATCCTTCGAATGATAACTACTTATATTTTGATGATGAAACATATAACAATGCTAAAACCGGAATTTTGGATCGTTATTCACGATACAATAATCCCGAAGGCAATTCACCCATTACCACTACATCTCAAAATGTTTCTTCGGCGGCAACCAATCAACCTGAGTCGGAAGATTTAAACCGCGATAATACCATTACTGAGAACGAAGAATATTTTCATTACAAAATTCACATTGATACATCAATGGTAACAACAGGGAAATTTGTTACCGATGCCATTGATTACATTGTACCTAATGATCAAAATAATTATTCTCCGGGAACTGAAAGATGGATACAAATCAAAGTACCGCTCAATGAATACTTAAAGAAAGTTGGAAGCATTCAGGATTTTAAATCAATAAGATTTGTAAGAATGTATCTCGCAGGTTTTGATACAACTGTTGTTCTTCGTTTTGCAAGAATGGAATTGGTTCGCAATCAGTGGCGCAAATATTTGTATTCATTGGAATCACCCGGTGAATCATTACCCGGTGAGAATGATAATACCACTTCATTCAATGTTTCATCAGTGAGTTTAGAAGAGAACTCAAGCCGTTCACCAATAAACTATGTATTGCCTCCTGGTATTCAGCAAGAACAAATTGTAGGGCAGATTGGAACGCAGTATCAAAATGAGCAATCACTTTCAATACAGGTTTGTAATCTTAAAAATGGTGATGCAATAGCAGTCTATAAAAACATCAATCTGGATATTCGTCAATATGATCGTCTCAAAATGTTTATACATGCTGAGCAGGGGCTTGAATCTCCGAATGTTTTAAAGTCGGGTGATGTTACAGCATTTATTAGACTGGGAACCGATTTTACCAATAACTATTATGAGTATGAAGTGCCCCTTACAGTAACTGAATATGGAGCAACAAGTGCGAGTTTAATTTGGCCAACCGAAAACAGTATGGATATTTTGCTTACTGATCTGGTTGCTGCAAAGTCTTCAAGAAATCAGCAGGCGCTATCGATTACAAAACCTTACACCATTCAAATAGGAAATAATAAAATTACAATAGTTGGTAATCCCGATCTTGGTCAGGTTGTAACAGCGATGCTTGGTGTTAGAAACCCCAAAGCCGGTTTGCCGGATGACGATGGAGAAAGCAAATGTGCCGAAATATGGTACGATGAGTTGCGCCTTTCAGGTTTTAATGAACAAGCAGGTAACGCAGGTATTGCAAGAGCCGAAATAAAAATGGCTGACTTTGGAAACTTAGCTGCATCAGGATCATTCCACACCATTGGATTTGGTCAGCTCGAACAAAAGCTGAATGAAAGATTTAAAGATAACTATACAGCATTCGATATGGCTGCAACGTTACAGTTAGGAAAATTCTTTCCAAAAAAGATTGGCGTCCAACTTCCATTTTATGCAGGGCTTTCAAAATCAATCAGCACTCCTGAATACGATCCTTATGATCACGATATTAAGTTGAAAGATAAACTTGATTTAATTACTGATGCAGGTGAAAAGCATGATGCAAAATCTGCAGCACAGCTCTATACTTCCATCGGCAGTCTTAACTTTTCAAACGTGCGGCTGCAGCCAACAGGAAAAAATACCAAAGTGAAATTCTATTCACCATCGAATCTCAACTTCACTTACGCATACACCAGAACTTTTTCGCATTCACCCATCATTTCTCAAAATCTTTTGAAGAGCCACCATGCCGAATTGGGTTATGCTTTTCCGGGTAAATCAAAGTTTATTTATCCGCTCCAAAATATTATTGGTTCAAAGAGCAAATACTTAAAAATTATCCGCGACATCAATTTTAATTTTCTTCCAACCAATCTTGCATTCCGCACTGCTGTTAACAGGCAGTTTGGTGAATTATATCTAAGGCCTTTAAACCTGGATGAAATAATTATTCCTACCTATAATAAATATTTTACGTGGGATCGTTTTCACGGAATTAAGTTTGATCTTTCTAAGGCACTCACAGTAGATTTTAATGCAGTAACCAATACAAGAATCGATGAACCCGAAGGTTTGATTGATACAAAAGAAAAGAAAGATTCTATCTGGAGAAATATTTTAGATGGCGGAAGAACTACTACTTACAACCATAGTTCTAATTTAAATTATACGCTTCCTTTCAATAAAATTCCTATTCTTGATTGGACTCAAACAACTTTCCGCTATGGTGCCACTTATGCATGGATTACTGCGCCACTTGTTCTTGATAGTGCTACACAAAAAATTATTCCCAGCAAATTGGGCAACACCATCAGCAACGGACAAAACATTGCGCTCAATGGCGATTTTAATTTGAGGAACCTTTATAACAAATCGAAGTTCCTTAAAAAGTATGATACCAATGCGCCGGTAAAAAATAACACTCCTAAGAGCCCTGGAAAAAACCCTAAAGGTGAACCGAGCGACACCACTGCAAAAAATCTTAAAAACAGCAACACAAAAAAGAAGGGTGAAGTTGGTGCCGAAAAGACTCTTATTCGCTTGCCGCTTTTAGTAAAGCGTGTTTCGGTAAACTTCACTCAGGCAGAAGGAACAATCCTTCCTGGTTATTTATTCAAACCTGATTTGTTAGGATCAGATTTATCGAAGAGTGCACCGGGTTTAGATTTTATTTTCGGTTATCAGCCCGATTCAAACTGGCTAAATCAAAAAGCCAAGCAAGGGTGGATTTCTTCTGATACTAATCTGAATTATCAATTCGTGCAAACCACCAGCAAACAGTTCTCGATGAAGTGGTCGCTCGAACCTTTCAAAGATGTTTTGATTGATATAAATTTTAATAAATCGCACTCCGATAATATTTCGGAATATTTTAAGAAGCCCGATTCACAATCCGACTTTGAACATTTGAGCAGAATGGAATACGGAACTTATTCGCAATCGTATCTCGCCATCGGAACTTCATTTAGTAAAATTGAACCCAATAAATTTTCGGCGCTCTTCCTAAACTTTCAGGATTTTAGAGAAACAATTTCTTCACGGCTCACTATTTTGAATCCCGCTTCTAATGGGGAACCATTTGGTGTTGATACCGTTGCCGGAAATTATTACAAAGGTTACGGCCCTTATTCGCAGGATGTTTTAATTCCTGCTTTCATTGCTGCGTACACCGGCAAAGATCCGTCATCAATAAGTTTAGGATTGCCATTCGCCAATTTCCCGTTGCCAAACTGGAATATTAAATACAGCGGACTTACCAAAATGCCGTGGGCTAAAAAGATATGGAACAATGTAAACATCACACACGCTTACACTTCAACATTCACGATTGGTACATTCAATTCTGCTCTTAATTATTTCGATAACGGAACCTTGTATCCGTCAACCATTGATCTTACATCGGGCAACTTTGTATCTTTTTACGATATTCCGGTAATCGTGATCACCGAACAATTTTCACCTTTCCTTGGTATTGATATGACTTGGAAGAATTCACTCTCCACAAAAATTGAATACAAACGATCACGCAGTCTTGCATTTAGTTTTCTCGATTATCAGTTGACCGAAGCGCGCACCGAAGGAGTTACCATTGGAATTGGTTATAAATTCAAACACGTTCCTATTCCGTGGAAGGTGAATGGAAAGAAAACAACTTTGAGAAACGATTTGAATTTCCAGTTCAACATCTCTTATGATGATAATGTAATCTACAGCCAAAAGTTAGATCAGCTTGTTGCATCGCAACCAACTTCGGGTATTCAGTCTTACAACTTCTCACCTGCTGTTGACTACACGGTAAACAACCGGTTGAATGTTCGCGTGTTCTTCGATAAGCGAATTACCAATCCAAAAATTTCTTCCAGCTATCCCATTCGCTACACCGATGGCGGCGTAACCATTCGATTTACATTGGGGCAATAGTTGAATGAA
>JAJAYG010000384.1 GCA_026786335.1 Chitinophagales bacterium
ATACCATAGTTACTTCCTGTACCACCGCTATCAAAAAAACTTCCAGAGCAGGTGGTAACTGCGGCGCTACTCATATTGTAGGTTTGTGCGTTAACAACACAAGCACCTGAACTAAAAAGAAAAAATGTGAGGAGAAGTAAACGATTTTTCATAGCGTAAAATTTTATTAAAGTTGAATTCGAAATTATTTTTTTCAATTTTTTTTTGAAGTTATTTTCAAAAGAAAAATGAGTGAATTGTTTTTTGGTTTTGAAGTGCTCATTTTGAGAGGTTAAAAGTAGTGATTGAATCCATTTCTGCAAAATCAATTATTAACCAAATCTTACTTATAATAACAAGATGAGGATTGAGTAAAAACTAACAGTGAAAAAGCCAGGAAACTAATAGCAAGGGTTTTTAACAGCAACTGCTGTTATGAGGGCTAGTTTTATGCTGTATAGCTAGGATGCATCTCTTGAGGTTGGTAATTGAACAAATATTCTTCCTTCGCTTAAAAATTGGTATAAAAAAAAGAGGCGAAAAATTTTCCGCCTCTTCAGTTCACTTAAAAAATAAAACCTTACTTCAACTTCAAATATTTCCCTAAATCTGCCGAGCCATTTTTGTGTTGCATACTTGTTACATACACGCCACTGCTAAGCGGCAGGTTATACATTGTTTGTGAAAACTCCGAGGTTAAAATATTTTTTGTAAACAACAGCGCCCCCGACATATCGAAAACATGGAGTGTAACTTCTTCATTAGTATTTTCATAGTTACATGATGTTACTTTCAGCTTTTCTTCAATTCCATTGTTATCCACTTGGCTGAGGCGATAATAATTTATACCAGGTGCAGGATGATTATCAGTTATAATATATTCTGATGGAAGCAGTGAAGTTCCTTTACCCTGTATGCTATTAAGGTAGGTATAGTTTTCACCATCCACCGATCTTTCAATTACAAAGTGATCGTTATTAAATTCAGAGGCCGTTTCCCAATTCAAAGCAATAAAATTATCCGTTGCTTCACAAGTAAAATCTGTTAATGATACAGGTAAAGAAATGCAGTTGAGTGAGGCACCATTGGTGAGAGTCCAGGTAAGATCAAAGCCCGACGCCTGCGCATAAAAATTATTTACCATCAGGTAATATGTTTGTCCGGTTGTTACTGTTAAATCATCTACCCAGCTATTTCCGCAAACAGTTTCACTCACATCAGATCCATTATTGTTTCCGCCGCAGATCACTGCACCATCATTAAAAGTGGCATTGGTGGAAGTACTTATTCCGGTTTTGTTTGTTGGATTCAAAGAAACACTGCTCCATGCATAACTACAGCGAACCGGAACGCCAAGCGAACTGCAAGCAGTACTGGGTCCATATAGTGCGAAATCATAATCGTCGCCCGGGTTAGCTGCATTTGTATAAACTTTAGTAGGTGCAAGGGTAAATCCTAAAGTGCCACCCGTTGCAATTGTGATTTTATACCAGTTGGTAAAATTCTCCGAAACTACACATGAGTTTATTGGATCACCTTCCGAAATCAAACCGGGTCCTGTACTGCCATCTACAATGCTTGTATTTGAACAAATGGCGGTGGCATTTTTACAATCATTGTTATCAGTTCCTTTAGGACCATAGGAACATGGAATGCAATCAATTGTTGCCTTCCACCCCGCATCTGTAACTGCATCTGCATTAGATTTAAATGCGATAGTAATACATCCACTTGGATCTGATGAAGTGTATGGTCCAAATCCCAAACCCATGCAATTATCATAACCCGAACAGGTAACGCCTGTAATATTATTACCATTCGGCAGCGGAAGATTATATTGAGTGGGTCCGTTTAGTATCAACAAGTTATCTTTTTGTCCGTTAAAACTTGTGCCATTGATCTTGATTTCGTAAAACTGAATTCTTAAACAATTTGATGCAGTAGCAGGACAGAAGGTTCGATAATAACCTTTAAAACATGTGGCACAAACGTTCGCAGAATAGTTACTGAGCAATCCACCGTCATCGGTTATTATTCCGCTACATGTATTCACCATGTTTGCTCCGCAATAAGTGCTTTGATATCCTGTTGTTGGTTGTAGATATACGGTTTGAGCACCAATGGTAGCGGGACATGTTGTACAAGTTAAACCAATGATCCATCCGCTACTTACTCCACTGCCATTTGAAGTAAAATTAAAAGTTAGCGAGCCACCAGATGAAATCCACCTTGTAGGTAATTTTGTTCCATTGGTATATACTCCAATTAGTGGTGCGGCTGTTGAAGTTCCATCATAGACGGTAAGATTATCACCTGCTGAAATAGCATAAGAAAAAGTTAGTGCTTGAATGCAATTACCCAAACTGCTTGAAAAAGTGACTGTATAATTCTCATTATTTAAATAGTTACCGTTGATACCGCTATCATAAAAAACTGCCGAACAAGTTGAAATTGTTTGGCCATTGCTATTTTGTATATTATAAACAGGAGGACAAGTTGCCACAGCAATTGTTGCTGCCCAACCTATTTTGTTTTGTGAACTGTTAGATTTAAAAACGAATGTTAATGAACCTATAGAAGATGTTATGGTTCCTGGTGATATTATCCCGGAAAACTGTCCTATCAAAGGATAAGTAGCATCTGGTCCGTCATAAACGTAAAGAAAATCTACACCGTTTTGTGTATTAAAGGTTGAGAATGAAAATTGAAGGCACCCGGAGGCAGTGTTAAAAACATAGGTTCCTGTTTCGCTGTTAGTGTATAACCCTCCCACATTGCCGCTATCGTAAAATAAATCTCCGCCAACGGCAGTAACAGTAGAGGTTCCGCTTATGGGCATTGTGTAAGTTGCACCATAAGCGCTAATGCAGTTGCAAGTAAAAATTGCCAATGCAATTAAGTGGAAAAGTGTTTTCATTTTTAATGGTATTTAGATTTGAAATTATTTATCTCCCCAGATAAAAATTATTCATTCATAGACTAAACCGACTGCCATCCAAATTAAATTCTTCAATTAAATTATTTTGCTCTTTCAAAACTAATCAAATTTTAGATATTATCTAATTCATTTTTTTTGGAAACGAAATATTTATGAAATTAAATTTCAGATTTGTTAATTGATACGAAGAGTACCACTCAGAGTTTCATTAAAATGAAACCCAAACCACTTAAT